>CAYQOF010000107.1:0-8929 GCA_964419035.1 uncultured Anaerolinea sp.
CAATATGAATTGCCGATTGCAGAAAAAGGCTGGTTGGATGTGAATCCCTCACCCCTAACCCCTCTCCCGAAAGGAGAGGGGGACTCTGGCTCCCTTCTCCCCGCGGGAGAAGGGCTGGGGATGAGGGTTCGCGTCCGCCGCGTGCACATCGAAGAGGATACCGCCAAACTATCCCACGAAAAAAATTATGCGCTCGTTGACTTCAATCGCGCAGGCGTGCCGCTTCTCGAAATCGTCTCCGAGCCGGATATTCGCACCGTCGAAGCCGCGCTCGATTACGCTACCAAAGTCCGCGCGATTTTGCGTTACCTCGGTGTGAACTCTGGCGACATGGAAAAAGGCGTGCTGCGTTTTGAGGCGAACATTTCTGTGCGCCCCGTCGGCAGTGGTGAGTTCCGCACGCGCACCGAAATTAAAAATCTCAACAGTTTTCGCGCGCTGACTCGCGCCTCCGCGTATGAGATCGAACGCCAGATCAAAATTTATGAAGAAGGCGGCACGGTCGTGCAGGAAACTCTCGGCTGGGACGATGTTCGGGGCGTGACAACCAGCCAACGGTCGAAGGAAGAGGCGCACGACTACCGTTACTTCCCCGAACCCGACCTGCCTCCGCTTCAACTTTCGGAGGCGTGGATCGAGGCGGTTCGGACTCAACTCCCCGAATTGCCCGAAGCCAAGACCGCCCGCTTCATCTCGGATTTTGGCTTGACTCCCTCCGAGGCGCGTTTTCTTACCTCCGAACGGACTCTCGCGGACTACTTCGAGCGCGTGGTCGCCAATGCGAAGAGCCCCGCCAAGACCGTCCATTCGTGGATCGCGGGCGAATTCATGCGCTATCTCAACGACTCGAGCGTGAGCATCGAAGACGTGACTCTTTCGCCTGAATCCTTTGCCAAACTGATTGACATGGTCACCGATAAATCCGTCAGCGGGAATAATGCCAAGGTCGTGCTGGCAGAACTGATCAAGAACGGAGGCGATCCGCAGGAGATCGTCAAGGAAAAGGGGCTCGTCTTAGTCTCCGACGAAAGCTTCATCCAGGAAGCCGTGACGAAAATCCTGAACGACAATCCCGCTGAAGTAGAGAAATATCTTGCTGGAAAAGAAACCCTCCTGCAATGGTTCATGGGTCAGGTTGCCCGCGCCACGAAGGGTAAAGCCGACCCGAATGTGGCAAAGGAGTTGATGATAAAAGCGCTGGGGGAGCGGAGAAAGTAACCCGCTTTTGATGTAAAATCAAGTCTATGAACGCCTTGCTCTCCAAACAGCCTCCTTATCTCTCCGAAGTCGTGGATCGGATTGTGCGCAAATTCCATCCCGTCAAGATTATTCTCTTCGGCTCATGGGCGCGCGGCTCGGCTCGGGAAGATAGCGACCTTGATTTACTGGTTGTCTTGCCCAAAGTAGAACACACTCGCAAAGCGGCAATTCAAATCGGCAATTCGCTTAGCAATCTGCCAATAAGCAAAGATGTTATTGTAACCACGCCAGAAGATATAGAAAAATATGGGAAAACTGTGGGGTACATTCTACTTCCTGCATTGGAGGAGGGAAAGGTTATTTATGAACGCAAGTGAGGCGCGGCGATGGATGTCCTACTCCAGATCCGATCTGGACGCCGCACGCGTCCTGCTCGAAAAAGGGGATTTCTTCCCGCGTCAAATATGCTTCCATGCGCAACAAGCAGGAGAAAAGGCGCTCAAAGCAATCCTAATTTTGCTGGAGATAAATTTTCCAAAAATATATGATCTTGACCGCATCCGAGAATTAATCCCTAAAGGTTGGAAAGTAAAAGAGAAATTTCCCGAATTATATGATTTATCAGTTTGGGCAGTGGAATCTCGATACCCAGGACATACACCTGATGTGACAGAAGGCGAAGCGCGGGAAACACTCCATTTGGCGGAGGCAGTCTTCGACGCAGTATCAGAAGAGTTGGAAGAGCGAATTAGGCAATAAAATCAAAAATAAATCTTACGCGAGGGACTTTTCATGGCTGAAAACATCAGCGTCTCAAAAATCTCAAAATACGTCGGGCAGGAAGTGACCGTCAAAGGCTGGGTCTACAACCGCACGGACAAGGGAAAGTTGTGCTTTTTGCTCGTCCGCGACGGCTCGGGCTTCGTCCAGTGCGTGGCGTTCAAAGGCGACCTCGAACCCGATGTCTTCGACAAGGTCATGCGCCTGCCGCAGGAGTCGTCGGTCATCATCACAGGCGCGGTGCGTGAAGATAAGCGCGCGCCCGGCATCCCCGGCGGATACGAACTCGGCGTGAAGCAGATCGAGATCGTGCAGGAAGCGGCGCTGGATTATCCCATGTCGCTCAAGGATCACGGTCCCGACTTCGCGCTCGACAACCGTCACCTGTGGATCCGCATGCAGAGCCAGTGGGCGATCTTGAAAGTGCGCGTACGAGTCATGTCTGCGGTGCGGGAGTATTTGGACAGCAATGGCTTTTTCAACCTCGATACGCCCATCCTGACCCCCGCCGCCGCCGAAGGGACAACGACACTATTTGAGACCGAATACTTTGACGAGGGCAAAGCCTACCTCGCCCAAACGGGACAACTCTACAATGAAGCCAACATCTTCGCCTTCGGAAAAGTCTACTGCTTCGGACCAACCTTCCGCGCTGAGAAGTCAAAGACGCGTCGTCATCTCACCGAGTTCTGGATGCTCGAACCCGAGATCGCCTTCTGCGACCTTGACGGATTGATGGAGGTGGAAGAAGGCATGATCACCTACATCGTCCAATCCGTGTTGAAGGATTGCGCGGCGGAATTGAAATTCCTCGAGCGCGATGTGAGCAAACTGGAAAACATCAATTCCCCCTTCCCGCGCATGTCCTATGACGACGCGGCGAATTACCTGATCGAACTCTACGAAAAAGAAACCGATACCGAAAGAAAAGAACTGCTCAAATTCGAATGGGGCATGGACTTCGGCGCGCCGCACGAAGTGGAATTGACCAAACTCCACGACAAGCCGTTGTTTGTGTATGGTTATCCCAGTGCAGTGAAAGCTTTTTACATGGAGCCATGGCCCGCTCGCCCTGAAGTCTGCAAGTCCGTGGATTTGCTCGCGCCGGAAGGCTACGGCGAAATTTGCGGCGGCTCCGAGCGCATGAGCGACCACGATGCGTTGCTGGCCCGCATCCGCAAGGAAGGCTTGCCCGAAGAAGCGTTCAAATGGTACCTGGAATTGCGAAAGTATGGATCGGTCCCCCACTCAGGATTCGGCATGGGCGTGGAAAGAGTCACTGCCTGGCTGTGCGGCATCGAACACATCCGCGAGGCAATTCCCTTCCCGAGGACGATCAAGAGGGTGTATCCGTAAGAACATTCAGCCCTAAAGGTCTCGGAGACCTTTAGGGTTTTTTTTCATCTTTCATCGAAGCGATACAACCCTGCCTGCTGCGCGGCGGAAATGGCGTCGGCATATTCCTGACGCGTGATACGGCGATTGATCTCCGCGTACTTTTCCCTTGATACTTTGCCCGCCGGATAATACTGCGCCATGATGTTGACGTATGTATGCGGCGAAACCTCGGACGCCAGAAATTTCATGATCTCACGCGTGCCAGCCACCTCGCCCGGCATGACGAGATGACGCACCAACACGCCGCGTTTGGCAAGACCATGTTCATCCAATTTCAATTCGCCGACTTGACGGTGCATCTCTTTCATGGTGCGGCGCGCGGCTTCGGGGTAATCCTTGGCAAGCAAATACTTGAGCGCCATGCGCGAGTCCCAGATTTTGAAATCAGGCATATAGATATCCACGACGCCATCCATGAGGCGCAGGCTCTCCATCGAGTCGTAGGCTGAGGTGTTATAGACGATGGGGAGGCGCAATCCGCCTCCGGCTGCGAGAGGAAGCGCTTCCAGGATCTGCGGGACGACGTGTTCCGGCGTGACGAAGTTGATGTTGTGACAGCCCAACGCCTGGAGTTCCAGCATCATCTCCGCCAGCCGTTCGGGCATCGTCTCCTCCCCGTGACCGATCTGACTGATGTCGAAGTTCTGGCAGAACTGACAGCGCAGGTTGCACCATGAGAAGAAGATCGTGCCGCTCCCGCGCCAGCCGCGCAGGCAATTCTCCTCGCCCAAGTGCGGGAGGTAACTGCTCACGCGCGCGTAACGTCCCGTTTTGCAAGCCGCGGTCTTGTCCGCCAGCCGGTCCACGCCGCAGTCACGCGGGCAGACGCGACAGGACGCGAGAGTTTCGATCGCCTCACGCGCTCTCGGTACCAGTTCTCCTGTTCGATATAGACGCAGGTAGGCAGGCTCAAAGTCTCTCGAGGAAAGGAAGAAGTTGGACTGAGATTGAACTTTCATCAGTCATTCTCCACACGATAAATCGGTTTTGTTGGGACGAATTTTATTGTAAAACCTTTTGTTGATTTTGATAATGCTTCGCCCGCCAAATATCACCAGCGCCTCCCGCGCCCCCGGAACTGCTCCTGCTTTCAGGCGGAATCGCCGCTGCAACCGGTGCCGTCAATTGTTTGCCCTCATCCACAACTGCAGATTGTCCCCGGCGAGTTCGCGTCATTCGAGTCATCCACCGCTTAAATGATTCGTAATTAATCTTTCTCTACCCTTGCACCAATCTTTATGGTATAAAAACATTGACCCTGCCGTGTGCGTGATGTTGCTCCTTCCGTTTTGAGCCAACACTCACTTTTAGGGTCTCTATCTCCTGAGAAATAACGCGATAGGCCTGAGCCAAGGCGGCGTTTCCGGGTAGGGACCCACCTGCGAAAGCAGGTTCAAAACTTGGCAACACACGGCATTGGCGGGGCATTGCTTACACGGGACATGACAGGTTTCCAAAACCTGTCATGTCTTTTCGTTATGGGGAGTGATGTATCGCGAGCGCGGCGCGCAGACCGGATTCGAATGCTCCCTGAATCCATGCATGATACAGCGAGGCATGTTCCCCCGCAAAATGGATGCGTCCTTCGGGCTTGATGATCTCATCATGCAGGAGTGTTTGCTGACCAGGATCGAACAACGCGAACGCGCCGCCGGCGAATTCGTCGTCGTGCCACATCCACGAAGCGCCGACCTCGAACTCCCTGATGATCTGCGGATGGATCTCCGCCACATCCTCGAGCGCCTGGACGATGCGGTCGTCCGGTTTGAGCGAGCCCCACCGCTGCGCATCCTCAGACCATGTGTAACTGGCGAGGATGACGCCGCGTCCCGTTTCGCGACCGTGATCGGGGTAATACAGATTTCGGATCGGCAGGTCGGTCAGCGTGCCGCCGCCGAGGATGCCCTCGTCCTCCTCCCAAAAGCGGCGTTTGCACTGAAAGAGGATCTTCGCTGACGCATCGTAGTGCAACTGGCGGATGGCGCGGTTCTTGGCACGTGAGAACGGCTTGAGCACCTCCACGTGACGCAGGACAGGGAACGGGACAGTGATGATGGCGTAGTCGCCCGTCTCGCTGAATTTTCCCGCCTTCGTTTCATAGTGGATGGTCACATCGTCCGGTGATTGGTCCATGGCGATCATCCTCGCGCCGAAGCGGATCTCATCCTTCAGGTCGTGCAGGAAGGCGTGAGGCAGGCGGTCTGTTCCCCCCTGTATCTCGATCATGTTGGTGTAATAGTTTCCGGAATCCTCCCTGAACAATTCGAGGAAGGACGAGTTCATCACAGATTCCTGATTGGCAAGCAGACCGAACATCTCGATCATGCCTTCCGACCAGCCGTTCAATTCGAGAAACTCGCGCGTGGAGTATTGATCATATTTCGCGACGATCTCCTCCCATGCAGCGTCGCCATCTTTTTCGAGCATGTCCAGCAACGGTTTGAGCGCTTCCATGTACAATTGACCCGACGTTTTCCCAATCTCGTTTTCGGACACTTCAAAACCCATCAACGACGGATCAGCCTGAGCCTCGGAGGCGCGCATCTTCCTGCCGCCGATGTAATAATAGGCGCTGGGATTGTCCATCGTGAAATCGTTGGTCTTGAGTCCGAACTTCTCAATGTATGCCATCGTCAGCGTATGCGCGCGGGGGATGCGCATCGCGCCGACTTCGCCGTACAACCCCTCGGTGAACGGATCGCGCAGGGTGTAGACTCGTCCACCGACGCGCTGTTGCGCCTCGAGAATGACCGGGGTATGACCGGCGCGCTTCAGTTCGTACCCAGCCGCAAGTCCCGCGAGCCCCGCCCCCACGATGATCACTTTTTTCGGTCTGCCATCCCCAAATTTCGCCCGGACGCCCTTCTTTACCACTTCGATATACTCTGGGATTGTGTACTCGGAATTCACGGTCAACCTCCTGTAAAAAGATGCCCAATCTTATCCAAAAGCCGCGCAAAAAACAACCGCAAATATGGCACTTGACAAAGCCATCCCGCGAGTATACAATCGCCGCCATTAACAACTGAATATTCGGAGAGATAGCGGCTGGGTCTTTCATGTCACTGCGAGCGCACGTCGCGAAGCAGCCCCCTCACAGAGCGGGAGATTGCTTCGGGCTTTGCCCTCGCAATGACGAGGTAAGACTACGAGGTGGAGGTTCTCCCGTGCGAACGGGATGCTAACCGAACTTCTCCCTCTCTCTTTGGGAGAGGGCGGGGTGAGGGAACATCGGATTTGATCAGCGGATGCCTCTGGAGTTTGTCACAGACTCCTTTCTCCCTTCCGAAACAAGCGCAAGGAGTGACGGGTTTAAAAAAACTCTGTTGCTCGTGTCGAAAACCGGACGGCAACGCCCGGGACAAGACTGGCGCAGTGAACCAGCATGACTGTTTGTGCTGGCATAAGTAGTTGGAAGGGCTGTTTTATTTAATGGCAGATCTGCTGTTGCTAAGGCATGCCCGCGCATGTCTTTTTTGTTGCTTTGCCCCCGAGTGCGACGCACCCTCAACTCAGCAAGAATCGGGTCGGCAGGAAGAAGTGATGTTCATAGAATACAATCAAAAGGAGAAACTATGAACACGCCCACCAATTATCAACAACTTTCCGACGATTACCTGCGCATCGAGCAGGCGATCCTGTATCTTGAAAACCACTACAAAGACCAGCCAAGCCTCGAAGAGGTGGCGTCGAGTATCGGGTTGAGTGAATATCACTTCCAGAGATTGTTCACGCGCTGGGCGGGAGTCAGCCCAAAACGTTTTCTGCAATTTCTGACAAAGGAAAACGCGAAGGAACTCCTCGACCGATCCGAGAATCTGCTGGATACCACGCATCAGGTCGGACTATCCAGCCTGGGCCGCCTGCACGATCTGTTCGTCACCACTGAGGCTGTGACTCCGGGCGAATACAAATCGCGCGGCGCAGGCGTGACGATCCGTTACGCCATCCACCCCACTCCTTTCGGCAAGTGCCTGATCGCCGCCACAGACAGGGGCATCTGTCACCTCGGCTTCGTACAGACCAGCGAAGGCGATGCAATTGACAACCTCGTCCATGAATGGAAAGAGGCAAAGATGATCGAAGATTATCACGCCACATTGCCTTTCATCGAGCCAATCTTTGACCTGCGCTACGCCTCTCACGGGAAAAAACCTCTGAGAGTCCACCTGCGCGGCACCAATTTCCAGTTGAAGGTTTGGGAGGCGCTGCTGAACATCCCGGCTGGCGAAGTAACCACGTACGAAAGCCTCGCGGAACGGATCGGGCGTCACACAGCCGCACGCGCGGTCGGCGCAGCGGTTGGACATAACCCGATCGCGGTGTTGATCCCTTGTCACCGGGTGATCCGCAAGGTCGGCGATTTCGGGAATTACCGATATGGCGTATTGAGGAAGAAGGCTTTGCTGGCGTACGAAAACGTCATTGCGAGCCCGAGCGTTGCGAGGAGCGAAGCAATCCCATAACCAACCTGGAGATTGCTTCGCCCTATGGTCTCGATACAGCGGCGGAACGAACACCGCCGATTACTCGACCAACGGGCTCGCAATGACATAATGATGGAGATGAATGAAATCAAAAATATGGATTGCGTTACTGGCGTTATACATCGTCTGGGGTTCGACGTATCTTGCGATTCGGTTTGCAGTCGAGACCATCCCGCCGTTCCTGCAGGCAGGACTGCGGTTCTTCATATCTGGAATCATCCTCGTGGCGTGGAGGCGCGCGGCAGGCGATGAAATGCCGACGCGCATCCAGTGGCGGTCGCTTACCATCATCGGAGTATTGCTTCTCCTCGGAGGAAACGGGATGGTCTCCTTTGCGGAGACGCGCATTGCATCGGGGATCGCTGCGTTGATCGTCGGGACGGTTCCGTTATGGCTGGTGCTTATCGAAGCGCTGCGCCCCGGCGGATCCAAACCCACGTGGCGCACGCTCCTCGGGCTGCTCGTCGGTTTCGGCGGGATCTATCTCTTGATCGGTCCCACCGAATTGACCGGCGGATTGCGTTTCGACGCCATTGGCACTCTGGCTGTGGTCATTGCCGCGTTCCTCTGGTCCATCGGTTCGGTCTACAGCCGGGGAGCGGAGTTGCCCAAATCCGCCTTGATGATGACGGGCGGCGAGATGCTGGCAGGCAGCCTCCCGATCTTCTTTGTCAGTTTCGTGATCGGTGAGTGGAGAGGATTCAGTTTCGCGCAGGTCTCGACCGAATCCTGGCTTGCGCTGTTGTACCTCATTACCTTTGGTTCGATGATCGGATTCGTCGCGTACATTTGGCTGCTGCAAAACGCCCCGATCTCGCTCGTGGCAACGTACGCGTACGTCAACCCGCTGGTGGCGGTCTTCCTCGGCAACTGGTTCGCGCAGGAACCATTGACCGCGCGCACGCTCGCCGCCGCGGTGGTCATTATCGGATCAGTGGTCTTCATCAATTGGGCGCGGCAGGTCAAGGTCAAGACCGAACCGTTGCAGGCTGCCGAGGGCAGCAAACCATAAATTACCAGGTCATACAAAGAGATGAGATTGCTCTGCCCTATGGTCTCGATAC
>CAYQOF010000107.1:9029-10506 GCA_964419035.1 uncultured Anaerolinea sp.
TACTCGACCAACGGGCTCGCAATGACATGAGAAACAGAAATCATTCAAAAAAGGAGTAACGAAATGGACGCAAAGGATTTGATCAAACGTGTAAAAGAGGATGACGTCAAGTTCATCTCGCTTCAGTTCACCGACGTGCTCGGCTCGGTCAAGAGCGTGGACATGCCCGTCAGCGGACTCGAAGGCGCGCTGGAGGATGGCGTGTGGTTCGACGGCTCATCGGTGGAGGGCTTCGCCCGCATCCAGGAATCGGACATGCGGCTGGTGCTCGATCCCGAAACATATGCAATGCTTCCGTGGAGCCTGCCCGAACGCCGCCGCGCCCGCGTGTTCTGCGATATTTTCATGCCCGATGGCAAGCCCTTCGAAGGCGATCCGCGCGGCGTACTCAAACGGATGACCGCAAAGATCGCGGAACGCGGCTGGACGTACAACATCGGACCCGAACCGGAATTCTTCCTGTTCAAAAGATCGAACGGTCCGGGCGTTCATCCCGTCCCCCACGATGTCGGCGGATACTTCGATTTCTCGGCGGCGGATGAAGCGGTGCGCGTGCGCACCGAGTTGATGGACGCGCTGAGGGCGATGGGACTCGAAGTGGAAGTGGGACATCACGAAGTTGCGCTCGGACAACACGAGATTGATTTCCGTTTTACAGATGCAGTCAAAGCCGCGGACAATGTGCTGACCCTCAAGTACACCATCAAGGCAATCGCGGCGTTACGCGGACTGACCGCATCCTTCATGCCCAAGCCTGTCTTCGGCATCAACGGCTCGGGCATGCACTGTCACCAGAGTCTCTTCGACGACAAGGGGGACAACCTGTTCTTCGACAGGGACGACGAATACAAACTTTCGAACACCGCGTACGCGTTCATCGCGGGTCAACTCAAACACGCGCGCGGACTCGCCGCGCTCGTCGCGCCGACGATCAATTCGTACAAGCGGCTGGTCCCGGGCTATGAGGCGCCGGTCTACATCGGATGGGCGCAACAGAACCGCTCTGCATTGATCCGCATCCCGCGCTACACGAAGGGACGCGACAAGTCCATGCGCGCGGAATTGCGTTTCCCCGACCCGTCGTCGAATCCGTATATGGCGTTTGCAGGGATGCTCGCTGCCGCGCTCGACGGCATTGATAACAAACTGACTCCGCCCAAGCCGCTGAACAACGTCAACCTGTATCACCTCGACGCGAAGGAGCGCAAGAAACTGGGCGTCGGTGAATTGCCTGGTTCCCTCGCCGAAGCGCTGACCGAATTGGATAAGGACGCGGTGCTCAAGAACGCGCTCGGTCCCTCCGCCTATGAAGCCTTCACCCGCGCCAAGTGGGAGGAATGGAACGAGTATCGCATCCACGTGACGGATTATGAGATCGAGAGGTATCTGGAGACGGCGTAGTTTTTTGCCAACAGACCCGACAGGTCTCAGCCAAAAAGGACTCTCAGGCTTGAAACCTTGAGAGTCCTTTTGATTT
>CAYQOF010000108.1:0-10492 GCA_964419035.1 uncultured Anaerolinea sp.
GGCAGCATGTCCATGATCTGCGCCAGCGGTCCCATCTTTTTCATCTGCTTCATCTGGTCGAGCCAGTCTTCGAGCGTGAACTGTCCCTTCATCATGCGCTCGGCAGTCTGTTGCGCGGTCGCCTGGTCAAAGGCGGCTTCGGCTTTTTCGATGAGGCCGATCATATCGCCCATGCCCAAAATGCGCGCCGACAGCCGCGCGGGGTCATACGATTCGAGCGCATCCAATTTTTCACCCGTCCCGATAAACTTGATCGGCACGCCCGTCACCGAACGGATCGAGATCGCCGCGCCGCCGCGCGCATCGCCATCCATTTTCGTCATCACCAGACCGGAAATCGAGACGTTATCGCGGAATCCCTGCGCGATGTTCAATGCCTCCTGACCAATCATCGAATCGACAACTAGCAAGGTTTCCACCGGCGGGACTTTCGCCACAATGGCTTTCAACTCATCCATCAACTGCGCGTCCAACTGCGACCGACCGGCTGTATCCACGATCATGACGCCGTACCCGCCCTTTTCCGCTTTCTCGAACGCGCGCCGGACGAGATCCGGCGGCTTGAGATTGAGGTCCGCTTCAACGGGAACATCAATCCGTTCGCCGAGTTGCTGTAACTGGGTCACTGCCGCGGGACGATACGGATCACCTGCAACGAGCATCACCCGCTCCCCTTTCGAGCGGAGCAGGCGCGCCAACTTCCCTGCGCCGGTCGTTTTGCCCGAGCCCTGCAAGCCGACCATCATGATTACGCGCGGTTTGGGTCCGGTCATGTTCAATGGCGCAGGTTCGCCGAGCAATGCAACCAGCTCCTCATTGACGATCTTGATGACCTGCTGCCCCGGCGCCAGCGCCTTCGACACCTCCGCGCCGACGGCGCGTTCGCGCACACGCGCGATGAATGTTTTTACGACGCTGAAATGCACGTCCGCTTCGAGCAGGGCAAGGCGCACTTCGCGCATCGCCGCGTCCACGTCCGCTTCGGAAAGTTTGCCCCGCCGGCGGAGTTGGTCGAAGACCTGGTTGAGCCGTGAGGTGAGGGATTCAAACATAATAGGCAAGGATTGTAGTGCGGAAGCAGGCGAAGGTCAAGGAAGAGGCGGGGTAAGTAAAAGTCTCGATGCTTTTTTACCTACTGGTCGCATTACCTCACTTGTGCTAGAATCTGCGTTGTCTGTTGCATGAAGGTTGGTGGTCCGGCAATCAGTGGGATTGTTCCACTTCCTGGCGCCTGGGTGTTGTGATCTCCGTAGTCATGCAGAATCCATCCGTCCAGCCGCGCGGGTTGCTTCACTCACGCGGCGTACACTCAGGAGATGAGGAACCAATGGAAGCGAAACTCTATGTCGGAAACCTGCCTTACAACACCGCTGATGCCGACCTGCAAAGCCTGTTCTCACAGGCTGGCACGGTGAAGTCCGCGCAGGTGATCAAGGATCGTGAAAGCGGACGCTCGAAAGGCTTCGCCTTTGTCGAGATGTCCACGCCCGAGGAAGCCCAAAGCGCCATCGCCATGTTGAATGGCAAGGATTTCAACGGACGTCCGCTCACTGTGAATCTTGCCCGTCCGCGCGAGGAGCGCCCGGGCGGTTTTCGCAGCGGCGGCGGGCGCAGACAGGGCGGTGACCGCGAACGCAGACGCGATTACTAGATCACTGTCGGTTTGATTTTAGTTTCGAGCCAAATGGTTGGCGCCGCCCATTTGGCTCGATTTTGTTATGGACACATCCCTTCATCATGTCACACGAGTTTCTTGTGCGGGAATACCGCGCCGAGGATTTCGACGCAGTGACGATATTGTGGCGTCTTGCGCGCGAAAGATCCCTGCCCGAATTTCAACGCGAGAAAGGCCATTTCTTTTACGAAGACCGCGATTACTTTCAGCACCATGTATTGAGCGCGAATGAGGTCTGGGTCGTTGAAAGGATCGAACGCATGGTTGCCTTCATGGCGATGCAAAACGACTTCATTGACCAGTTATACGTTCATCCCGATCATTGGGGACAGGGGATCGGCGGTTCCCTGCTGGATTTTGCAAAAAGGAAATCGCCGGAACATCTCTGGCTCTATACATTGCAGGTGAACACAGGCGCGCGGGCGTTCTACGAGAAACACGGTTTTGTCATCAAGAAGTTTGGCGTGAGCCCGCCGCCCGAGAGCGAGCCGGATGTCGAGTATCACTGGCGTCCATGAGTTGGAAGGTTTGCCGGTTCCAATTACAATTGACGCATGGCTGAAACTCTTCGTCCCACCTGGCTGGAAGTCAACCTGCCGCAACTCAAACGAAACATCGAAGCGATCCGCGCACACGTCGCCCCGGCAAAAGTCATGCCGATGGTCAAAGCCAACGCGTACGGTCACGGTGTGGATGGCGTCGCCCCATACATCGAACCTTTCGTGGATTATTTCGGCGTGGCGATTCCCGAGGAGGGAATCCGCCTCCGTAAAATGGGGATCGCCAAACCGATCCTCGTCGCCGGAGGCACGCTGCCGGAGCAGGTTCCATATTTTGCGGAATACACCCTGACGCTGACCGGCTCGTCTGCCGAATTGCTGGAGGCCGCCGAAGAGATTTCCCGTTCGACCGGCAGGCGCATCAGGACTCACCTAAAGATTGACACCGGCATGGAAAGGGTGGGCGTCCGTGAATATGAAGCCGAAGCATTGATCCTGAAATCAACCGCGTGCCGCCATTTGGAGGTCGAGGGCATTTATACCCATCTCGCAAACAGCGAACTTGCGGACAGGAAATTTTCATTATTACAACTGGAACGTTTTCAACAAGTCCTTGATATTTATGATCGGCGAAGCATTCCCGTCCCGCCTCTTCGGCACATTTGCAATTCGGGCGGGATATTAACTCTGCCGGAGGCGCATTTCGATTTGGTCCGCCCCGGGATCCTGTTTTATGGCGTTTATCCCGGCAGGGATGTGGGTCGGGTCGTGGAGGTCAAACCCGCCCTCACGTGGCGCTCACGCGTGGCATACTCCAAGATCACGCGGACCGGGAGACCGGTCAGTTATGGGTCGTTGTGGCAGGCTGAGGCGGAGTCGCGAATCGTCACCATCCCGTGCGGCTACGCGGACGGTTATTTCCGCCGCATGACGAACCGGGCGCAGGTGATCGTCAACGGCAGGAAGTACCCACAGGTGGGGCGCATCTGCATGGATCAATTCATGGTCAACCTGGGGAATGACGGGGCTGAGGTTGGCGACGATGTTATACTGCTTGGGGACGGGATCACAGCCGAGGACCTTGCCGAGTGGACCGGCACGAACGAATACGAAGTGTTGACGAACATCAGCGCGCGCGTGCCGCGCGTGTACGTTTCAGAGTGATGGTAGAATGATGCGGCTGACTTTTGAGGTGAATAGTGATGAGTTTGGTTAGGAAGTATTGGACAATCGTTACCATCGCGGCGGTGATCGTCGCGCTCGATCAGTGGACGAAGTCGCTGGTGCGCGCCAACCTGCCCTTCGGCGCGACGTGGCTGCCGGAATCGCTCGCATGGCTAAGCCCGCACGCGCGCATTGTACATTGGTATAACACGGGCGCGGCTTTCGGTATGTTCCAGAACGCCAGCATGGTGCTTACGGTTCTGGCGTTCATTGTCATTGGCATCATCCTGTATTACTATCCCCGCGTCGAGAAGGCGGATTGGACCCTGCGCCTCGCCATGAGCATGCAGTTGGGCGGCGCGGTCGGCAACCTGATCGACCGCCTCATGCTGGGACACGTGACAGATTTTATTTCCGTTGGCAATTTCCCGGTATTCAACGTGGCGGATGCCAGCATCAGCGTGGGCGCGGTTGTCTTATTGCTGGGTGTGTGGATGATGGAACGCGCCGAGAGGAGGGAGAAAATGCAAGCGCCTAAATCGAATCAAGCAGGTGAAGCAACCGGTGAGTGACCGCGTCCTGAACTTTCGCTTCGATAAAGAGACTCCTGAACGGCTCGACAAATTCCTCGTTGGGCAGTTGCGGGAGTTTTCACGTTCGCGCATCCAGGGTTTGATCGCGGACGGTTTTGTGGACGTGAACGGTCGCGCGGCGGCGAAGGCTGGTCAGACCCTCGAAAGCGGATTCAACGTGACGGTTCGGATTCCGCCTCCCGCGCCGACGGATCTGGTCGCTGAAAATATTCCTCTCGACATTCTCTTCGAGAACGAGGATTTGATCGTGGTCAATAAACCTGCGGGCATGGTTGTGCATCCCGCAGCCGGTCATTCATCGGGGACGCTGGTCAACGCGGTTCTCGGATACGATCCCGACCTCGAAGGCATCGGCGGCGAGGAGCGACCAGGCATCGTCCACCGCCTCGATAAGGAGACCTCCGGCTTGATCCTGCTGGCGAAGAACGAACGCGCACACCGATGGCTGCAGGATCAGTTCCGTCTGCGAAAAGTGGACAAGACCTATCTCGCGCTCGTGGATGGCGGACCGCCGACGCCGTCGGGACGCGTGGAGACGCACATCGGTCGTGATCCGAGTCATCGCAAACGGATGGCAATCGTACCGCCAAGCCGCGGGCGCGAAGCCATTTCGGAATACAAAACCATTGAAGGATTCAAAAGTCATGCCTTGCTCGAGGTTCATCCGCTTACCGGCCGGACGCATCAAATCCGATTGCATTGCGCATTCCTGAAATGTCCGATTGTAGGGGATGAGGTCTATGGCAGGAAGAAAACAACAATTGTTATCGGTCGTCATTTTTTGCACGCTTTTCGTCTGAAAATAATCTTGCCCGGGGAGAAGGAGCATAGAGTTTTCGAAGCGCCATTACCGGAAGAGTTGATTGATGCGTTGGATAGGTTGAGGGGGAGTGAAGGGGGAAGAGGTGAAAGGTAATAAGAAAGAAGTGAAGAGGCAAGAAAGAACATGCAAACAGGCAATAGGTGTAGGAAGATAAACGGATTAAGGAAACTAAAAAAAGGGAAAGAAGTGTGGAACAATGACCGAGCAGAGTTTTGAAAAATTGAAGACATGGCAAAAGGCACATCAATTGATGCTGGATGTTCATAAAAGGTTGATCCCACTGCTTCCAGGAGAAGAAAAATATGGACTTGCTAATCAATTGAGAGGTTCGTCCAAAAGTGTGCCAGCCAATATCGCTGAGGGTTCAGGCAGATATTATTATATGGATAATGTGCGGTTTTGCTATAACGCAAGAGGTTCGCTTGACGAAACATTGAGTCATATCATTGCCGCCAGGGATTTAGGATATTGTCCCGTTTCATTGTATAAAGATCTGCGCACGCAGGCAGAAGAAGTTCGCCGATTGCTCAATGGATACATTTCCTGGCTAAAGGCAAAAAAATTGGGGAGGATGAGCCGGGCGCAAAATTGGTCACCCATGAAATGCGCGCACAATACCTCATTGATGTGGAATAGACCTCCAAAGTTTGTGCGCCCTATCTCACTTATTTCTTGTCACTTCCTACTTAACGAGAGGAATCATCAATGGACTGCATAGACCTGCGCTCCGATACCGTCACCAAGCCCACGCCTGAAATGCGCGAAGCGATGGCGGAGGCTGAAGTCGGCGATGATGTGTATGGGGATGATCCAACCGTCAACCGCTTGGAGGAAATCGCCGCGGAGATGCTGGGCAAGGAAGCTGCGCTATTTGTCCCCTCCGGGACGATGGGCAACCTGATCGCGTTGCTGGTGCACTGTCAGAGGGGGGATGAGGTCATCGTCGGGAATCAGTCTCACATCTATTTGAACGAAGCGGGCGGGATGTCCGCGTTGGGCGGCATCCAGCCGTGTCCCGTCCAGAATCAAAAGGATGGGACGCTCGCATTGAACGACGTCCTTGACTCCATTCGAAGCGAGGATGTGCATCATCCGATCACGCGGCTGGTCTGCCTGGAAAACACACAGAATGTTTGCGGCGGCGTTCCATTGACGGCTGAATATACAAGGCGGATGGGCGAACTGGCGCACAGCAAGAATCTTCTATTGCACATTGACGGCGCGCGCATCTTCAATGCCGCCGCCGCGCAAAATGTGGACGTGAAGGAACTGGTCGCGCCGGCGGATTCGGTCATGTTCTGTTTGAGCAAGGGTCTTGCCGCTCCGATCGGATCCATGCTGGCTGGGACGCGCAAGTTCATCGCGCGTGCGCGTCACATCCGCAAGATGTTGGGAGGCGGGATGAGGCAGGTCGGGGTCATTGCCGCGGCAGGCATCATTTCGCTGGAAAGAATGACGAAGAGGCTGGGGGATGACCATGCCCGCGCGAGGAAACTCGCCGATGGATTGCGCCGCGTAAAAGGGATCGTCCTCGATGAAGGAACGCCGCACACCAACATGGTGTATTTCAATCTCGCGGATCATGTCCCCTTCGATGAAAATGCGGTGGTAGAAAAGATGATGAATTATGATGTGCTGGTGGATTGGGCGGGTCCGCGCCGCTTTCGCCTTGTGACGCATTACTGGGTGGATGACGATGATGTGGGGAAAGCGGTTGAGGCTTTCGAGAACATTCTGAGGTAGTACAAGAGCGGGCGGCGAATCACCCACTTAATTTGTATTTGTCTGCGGTTCCAGCCAGTGATTTTCTCCCGGTTCGATCTGGTTGCGCCCGCGATCCTTGGCGATGTACAAGCGTTTGTCTGCAAGGTCAACGAGGCGATAGATTTCGTCCGCCTCGCGGGGGAAAACCGCAATCCCCTGGCTGGCTGTCGGAACAGGGATCGTCTTTTGATCGCGGTCTTGCACATGCAGGTTTGCAAGCGTCTCATTGATCCGCGCCGCGATCTGGGTTGCCTGCCTGCCCGTTGCCCCCGGCAGGGAAATGGCAAACTCCTCGCCGCCCCAGCGTCCGACCGCATCCGTTTGTTTGATGTGTTGTTTGATGGCGGCGCATAAGGAGGTAAGTATCTGATCCCCGACCAGGTGACCAAAGGTATCATTATATTTTTTGAAATAATCAATATCCAGCATGATCAGACTGAGCGGGGTGTTCGTCCTTATCGCTTCCTCCGCCTGCTCTGCGAGCCGCTTCAGAAAGTATCCGTGATTGTAAACGCCTGTAAGGCTGTCGAGCCTTGCCTGTTCCTCGACCTGCGCATGACGGATCGTGTTGTCCAGGGCAAGCGTCACGTGCTGCGCCAGGTTCGAGAGCAGTTCGAGGTCGGCGCGGTCGAATGCGTTCGGTTGATAGGAAGCCAGCGCAAGGATGCCGGCGATGTTCGCCGCCTTGAGCGGCACGCCGATCCACGAAAGGCTCGTCCTGTTTTTCCCGATCGTAAAATTTCTCACCCCTTCGAGTTCCACATCGGTGCGCAGGTCAGGCAGATACAGCTCCTTTTGATGCTTGATGACCCAGCCCGAAAGAGTCCCTTCAAGGGGGATGTGTACGCCGTTGAAGTATTCGCCGTCGTCGTAGAACAGTTCCAGATGGATATCCTCTCCCCTGACAATACCGATAAAGTAGGTGTCCGCGTCGAGCGCTTCCTGGATCGTTGCATTGAGCAGGGAAAGCGTCTGCGCGGTATCCAGCGACTGCATGATCTGGCGGCTGACCTTGTTGATCGTCTCCAAATGGTGGATGTATCCCTGTGTGGCGTCCTTGATGCGCACGATCGTTTCCATCAAAATGACGGAAACGATGGCCGGTGAAAAGTATGCCAGAAACCCTTCGAAATTCGACAGTTTGGAGAGATTATACGGCAGGCTGACTGCCAGAACCGCCAACAGGACGATGTAAGCATGTTTGCGTCCGGAAATGGTTGTAATCGCAAGCATTCCAAAGATGATCAAGATGTGGGCAACATCCCTTAGACGATCAGGTAAAAGGATGGTCAGGATTCCCAAACCGATCCCGCTGAGGATCGAATTTGCCCATCCATATACTTCCTGACGGCGAATCGCCCGCACGAGCAGGAAATTGTTAATCAGAACGTAAACGGAACCGAACACCCCATAGAACACGAGATACATGCCCGTTTCCGGGGGACCGATCAGACTCACAATACTCAAACCAAGCAGGACGCTGATGGAAGCGAGTGTGAGGGGCATGATGAACCGGCGGGTTTCCTGCGGCGCAATGGATGTGGCGAGTTTTCTGTTTCTCATCTCGCCGTCCATTCTTCCTCGGTGAATTCGGCGTAAGGAAGTTTCGTGAGCGCCTCCACGATCTCCCGGTCGAACAGAATATCGGATTGCTCGCGCAGGTACTGGAGCGCATCCCCAGCCGAAGATTTGTTTCGATAAGTGCGTTTGCTGGTCAACGCGTCGAACACGTCGGCGACCGCGAAGATGCGCGCCTGGACCGGGATAGCCTTCCCTTCCAGCCCAAGCGGATAACCACTGCCGTCCCAGCGTTCGTGATGATGACGCACCACAGGCAGGCATTCCTGAAGGAAGGGAATCCGCTCGATGATCCGCGCTCCAATGTCGGGATGCACGCGCATGATCCTCCATTCGTCCTCGGTCAGTTTGCCGGGTTTGTGCAGGATCGTATCGCTGATGCCGATCTTGCCGATATCGTGGAGCAGGGCGCCTCTTTCCAGCCCCTTGAGTTGTTGACCGTTCAACCCGATCTTTTCCCCCAGCAGACAGGCAAGCCGGCTGACGCGCATACTGTGCCCCTCCGTTTCGCGGTCGCGCGCATCCAGCGCGGACATGAGCGCGCTGAGCGTTTGATCGTAGGTCGCCTGCAATTCCTCGTAGGCGGCTTCAATCTCCCTTGCCTGCCTGCGCGACTCTGAAAGCAGGATCGAACGTTCCAACGTGACAGCCGCCTGATTGGCAAGCGTTTGGATATTCGCAAAGTTCTGCCCGCGGCTTTCGGGGATATTCATCCATAACGCGCCGACGGCGCGGGCGCGCGTCAGGAGCGGATAACATACCAGCGAACCATTCTCCGCCGATACGAAGATGCTTTGTCCCGTCTGTATCGCCTGGGCGATGGTTTGCATAGGATGTTCGCGGCGCGTATGGAACCCATTCGCGTCCAGCTCCACCTCTGCCTGGACTTCACCGCCGCGCGTGAGAAGCACAATGCCGGTCTCCCGCGCGTTCGTCGCCCGGTGCGCCGCCTGCGCGATCAATTCCGCGGCGCTGCTCAACTCCTCCGCCTGGATCACATCCACGCTCAGTTGATAGAGCATGGATGTGACGCTCAGCGTGCTGCGTAATTCCTGATACAGCCACGAACTTTCGATGGATGCCGCCGCCTGGGAGGCAAGCAGATCTGCAAGCGATTCGTCGTTTTCGGAGAAAAACACCCCATCCTGTTTTCCAAATGCAACAATTGCGCCAATGCTGAGACGGTGCAGTCGGACAGGCATGGCAAGCGCACTACGCAGGCTGGAACTGTCGATTTCGAGGTTCCTTCCACCAGCATATTTTCGCAAGTCGCGAACTCGAAAAGGTTGGACGGCGTTCAAGGCGGCTTGCAACAACGGCTCATCCGAGGGATTTTCGTTCAACGAATTCAATAATTTTGGCGCATCACCGGCATACGCCGTGCGCGAAAAATTTCCCTGCTGGTCGAGCAAGGTGATGAAAACAAAACGCGCTTCGAGTGTCTTGCGCGCCAGGACGGCGATCTCCTGCACCGCGGCTTGCGGATCGAGCAGCGTGGTGAGCGAGATGCCCGCCTGGATCAGTTCGGTCAGCCGCTGGTTATAACTGGATCGTTCCCAGGCGCGCGTCAGTTCCAGGGCAACACCCTCAGCGATCGCGGCGTCCGCGCCGTTGAACGCGTTGGGTTTCTCGGAATATATTTCGATTGCACCTCTGACCTGGCCGTGTTGCAGGATGGGGACAACGACCAAAGACATGATGTTTTCGTCATTGACTGTTATGAAATCCGGATCTGCACTTGCATCATTGACCACCTGTGTTTTCTTCAGCCGGGCGGCGCGGCCCAGCAAGCCGCCCCCCGCGTCCTGCCTGTATCCGGGCGGGATGATGCTGGTCATTCTGCCGGCGGTCGCCAGCGCCACAAATTCACGGCTGTCCGCTTCATACATCATCAGCGTCACGAGCGAACAATCCATGGCGCGCTCGAGCGTATTGACCGCAAGTTGCGCGGCGACGGGCGGATCGAGTTCGGTTTCGAGTTGCTGGCTGAGTTCGTTGAGAAAGGTGAGCTGCGCAGTGCGGCGTTTTTCCGCAGCCAGTTTATGCGTTGCGGAGGCGAGTTTCTCCTTCAACACGTCCAGGTTTGTTTCGTAGTTGACTATTGGGGATTCCGATTGCTCCACTTCCCTTCGCTCGAGGGCAATATTTGCCCGGGACGACAGGTTGACAAAGATGCCGTAAACCGTCAGGGCGGTGACGAAGCCGCTTAAAAGGAATCCAGCCTCCCGTGCGCGTGAGGCGGAGCCGTCCAGCAGCAAAAGAAGCCCGATGATGGTAATCACCTGGAGGGCAAGAAGAATTCCATTTGCGCGTCGGCCGGATGAATGCGACCGGATCGTGTGAATGAACAAGAACATGGAAAGAGCGGCAAAAGCGGCTCCCAGCGCGAGGTTTC
>CAYQOF010000109.1:0-10413 GCA_964419035.1 uncultured Anaerolinea sp.
TAGGGAGATTTCGCCAAGCGTGATAAGTGCTAGAAATCAAGGCAAGGTCTTCATCGGTTAACTTCTTATTACGGCGACTCACCATCTCGCCGAGTTTGCGGGCATCGATAAATAAGATTTCGTTCGAGCGGTTGCGAAATTTATGATTTGTTTTGTTACGAGCCAGGAACCACAAACAGGCAGGAATCATCGTGTTGTAGAACAACTGCGAAGGCAAAGCCACCATGCAATCTATCAGCCCTGCTTCGATCATGTTCTTGCGAATTTCCCCTTCACCGCCTGTGTTGCTGTTCATGCTGCCATTGGCAAGCACAATGCCTGCCGTCCCATTCGGGCTGAGTTTGTGAATGAAGTGTTGAAGCCATGCGTAGTTGGCATTGCCTGTAGGTGGCACGCCATATTTCCAACGCACATCATCGCGCAGTTGTTCGCCGCTCCAATCGCTGATGTTGAACGGGGGATTGGCAAGGATGAAGTCCGCTTTCAGGTCGGGGTGCTTGTCATTCAAGAAGGTATCACCGAGTTCAAGTTGGGCGTCAATGCCGCGAATGGCAAGGTTCATCTTGGCAAGGCGCAAGGTGGTGGGGTTCGATTCCTGCCCGAAGATGGACAAGTCTTTGATGTTGCCTTGATGGTTCAAGACAAACTTTTCACTTTGCACGAACATGCCGCCGCTGCCACAGCAGCCGTCATACACTCGTCCGTTGTAGGGTTCGAGCATTTCCACCAATAACTTTACGATGCTTTCGGGTGTGTAGAACTGTCCGCCCTTCTTGCCTTCCGCGTCCGCGAATTGACCTAAGAAATATTCATACACTCTGCCGAGCAAGTCTTGCGATTTATTAGCATCCTGGTTGAACCCGATGGTGCCAATCAGGTCGATCAATTCGCCAAGGCGTTGCTTGTTCAATTCAGGGTCAGCATAGATTTTGGGAAGCACGCCTTTCAAGGACGGATTGATCTTCTCGATCTCGTCCATTGCATCATCGAGATACTTTCCAATTTCAGGCTGTTTGGCGCGGTCTTGTAGATAATCCCACCGTGCTTTTTCAGGCACGAAGAACACATTGTTTGCCAGATATTCGTCGGGGTCTTCGGGGTCAGCGCCTTCGAATTCGCCTTGTCCCACCACGAGTTTGGCGCGCATGTCGTTGAAGGCATCCGAAATGTACTTGAGAAAGATGAGTCCCAGAACAACATGCTTGTATTCAGCGGCGTCCATGTTGGAGCGCATTTTGTCCGCGGCGAGCCAGAGGGTCCGTTCGAGTTCGTTGTTTTCAGGCATGTAATCAGCTCCTGCTGTGGATATCCGTTTGAATAATGTGATTATATCTCTAACGGCGTTTGGCGCTTTGGTCGAAAGAAAAGCCTCATCGAAACCGAATCAGCCATCGGCTGAGTCGGAAGCGGGGTTTCGGTACGCTCGCAAAAATCGCTCGCTACTCAACCACCGCCACTCCATCCAACTTCGGTGGTTGAGTAGGGACGGTGATTTTCCGTCCCGTATCGAAACCACCAATAACCAAAGCAATTCCTGTTACAAATTTATTTCTTGAAACTGGTGGTTTCGACACCTGCACTTGCGTGCTGGTGCAAGTGTACGACATTCGCTATCGCTCATGTCTACTCAACCACCGAGTTGCTTTGCTACCTTCTCATAAAACTCCAGTGACTGTGGATTAGTCAACGCATCCCGATTACTCACCGCACGTCCGTTCAAGATATTCGTCACGGCGCTTTCGACTTTCTTCATATTCAGCGTGTACGGAATCTCGGGCGTTTCGAGAATCAGCGCAGGGACATGTCTCGGTGAGGCGTTCTCACGCAGGGTCTTGCGGATTTTGTTTTGCAGTTCGTCGGTGAGCGCCACGCCCGCCGCCAGTTTGACGAAGAGAATCACACGCTGGTCATCCTGATAGTTTTGTCCGATGGCGAGACTGTCTGCGATCTCGGGCAGATTCTCCATTTGAGCGTAAATCTCCGCCGTGCCAATGCGCACACCTGACGGTTTCAACACCGCATCGGAGCGACCATAAAACGTGATGCCACCCGTGTCTTTGTGAATCAAAACATAATCGCCGTGACGCCACACATTGGGATACACATCGAAGTATGCCTTGTGATATTTCGAGCCGTCGGGGTCGTTCCAAAAATACAACGGCATGGACGGCGCTGGCGCTTCGCACACCAACTCGCCCTGCTCATCCCAAATCGGATTCGCTTTCTCATCGTACGACTTGATCTTCATGCCGAGCGCAGGGCTTTGCAGTTCGCCTGCATACACCGGCAGGATCGGACTCCCCGCCGCGAAACAGCCGTTGATATCCGTGCCGCCTGAAATCGAATTGAAGTGCAGGTCGGATTTGATGTCGCTGTATACGTATTCGAATCCGTCCGCGGAAAGCGGGGAACCGGTCTGCGAGATTTCGCGCAACGACGAAAGATCATAATCTTTCCCCGGTGTGAACCCTTCCTTTTTCAAGAAATGAATATAACTTGCGCTGCACCCGAAGATCGATATCTCCTCGTCCTGGATCAACTTCCACATCGCGCCGGGGTCCGGGAAATTGGGATTGCCGTCATATAAAACAATCGTCGCGCCGACTGCCAGCGAACTGACCAGCCAGTTCCACATCATCCAACTGCATGAGGTGATGTAGAAGATTCGATCGCTGCGTTTCAGATCGGTGTGCAGGATCAATTCCTTGAGGTGATTGATGAGCACGCCGCCCGCGCTTTGCACAAGACACTTCGGCTTGCCTGTTGTACCCGACGAGAACATGATGTAGTGCGGATGGTCGAATGGCAGTTGCTCGAATTGAATTTCGAGATTCTTTTCCTTTGACAGAAAATCGTCATAATGCACCGCGTTGGAGATTTGGGAAATATCGGGTCGCTCGCGCGTGTACGAGACCACGATCACCTTTTGCAGCGACGGGATGCCTCGCGCGACCTCTGCGGCGTGTTCCAATGTATCGAAGGTTTTGCCCTTGTAGAAATATCCATCGGCGGTGATCATCGCCTTCGGCTCGACCTGGCCCAGCCGTTCGATTGCCGCGCCGGGACCGATATCCGTGGCGCAGGAGGACCACGTCGCGCCGAGGCTCGCCGCCGCCAACATACAGATGACTGTTTCGATCAGGTTTGGCATGTACCCGACGACCCGGTCGCCCACCCCGACGCCTGACTCTGCCAACGAACGACTTAACCTTGCGACTGAATCGTTTAACTCCGCATACGTCATGCGTTTGGAGACCTGCGTTTCGCCTTTGAAAATGAACGCCAGATGGTCATCGCGGTAACGCAAAAGATTTTCTGCAAAATTCAGCCGCGCGCCTGGGAACCACTTCGCTCCGGGGAAGACGGATAAATTCTCGACTACCGAGTCATATTTCCTTGAGGCTACGATCTTAGAGAAGTCCCAAACCGTCGCCCAGAAATCAGGGATGTTGTCCACCGACCAGTTATAAAGGTCGGAGTAAGAGGCGAGATTCAAGTTGTACGGCGCGTTGACCACATCCATGAAGCGCGTGATGTTGGCGTCCCGCTTGCGTTCCTCTGAAGGAATCCATAGTGGTCTTTTCATACTCTGCTCCTCATGGAACGAATTATAACTATTTCGATTGCAGACAGGCGATCAACTGCCTGACCGCGCCTTGTGGCTCGATTTGTGTGAGCGCCAGCACAGGAACTTTTGCTACTGAATAGACTTCTCGCGTATCCCCCACTTTCCAATGCCGCGGCAGGATGCCGACCGTATTCGGCTGATTGACCAGCACATCTGACATCTGCTGTGGCGTGACCGCGATCAACGCCGACGACGCGACGCTTCGCCCCTTCATTACAAACTGATCGAAGGCACCAAACACATCCTCCTCTGACGCATAGACCCACACCTGCACGGACGGGTCACCCATTCCCGCGAACAATGCCTGCGCCTCTTCGCGCGTCAAATTTTGGATCGGACTCTGACGATGCGCAACGATCAGGATTTCCTCTTCATCAATTTGATAGGCAAATGATGAGAGGAATTCAGGCTCGTCTACGCGCAGGATAATTTCAGCGGCGGATGGATCGTCGGCGCGGGAGATGACGGCAAACGATTCGGCGCAGGCGTACACGTCACTAAGCCAGGGGGAGGCGGCGGAGGTCGAGTAAACGGAAACAACCTCCAGCGTGGGCTGAGGCGCAGGCGTCCCGCAGGAGGCAAGCAGAAAGGAACAAAGAACAAAGAGGAATGGAGTTTTCATTCACGCAAGATGGATGAACAAGGTGATCGCGCCAATCACGGCGCAATAGACCGCAAAGACATACAACGACCGTCTGCTCAAATAACCGATCAGCCAGCGGATGGCAAACCAGCCGGCGACTGCGGCGGTGACAAATCCCACCGCGAGCAGAGGCAGGAACTCGCCCAGATTCGGCATTTGGAGCACGTCCAGCATTTCATATCCGCCCGCGGCAAGCATGACCGGCACCGACATGAGGAAGGCAAACCGCGCCGCGGACGGACGGTCGAAGCCGCGGAACATGCCTCCGCTGATGGTTGTCCCGGAGCGGGAAGCGCCGGGGAAGACCGAGATGATCTGCATGATGCCGATAAAAAGCGCGTCGAGCCAGTTCATGGCGTCGAGGGTGCGGTTCTTTTTTGTCAATGATTCAGCCAGCGTGAGCATTATCGCCGCGGCAAATAACCGAACAGAAGCCTGGAGCATGGGCTGCCTGAATAATGCTTCGACGGCATCTTTCAGGAAATAACCAGCAAGCAGGGCGGGGACGGTGGCGAGGAGGATGTACCAGCCGAGTTTTGCTTCGGGGGCAAGACCTCCGAGGTCTCGAAGACCTCGGAGGTCTGAAGTCGCACGAGCAATAACAAGCAAATCTTTCCAGTAGAATGCAAAAAGCGAGACAAGCGTTCCCAATTGAACGATGACGAGGAAGGAGAACATCGCGCCATTGGCGGGTATACCAAACAGATTCTGCCCGATCAGTAAATGCGCAGTGGATGAGACAGGGATGAATTCGGTCAAACCCTGAATGATTCCGAAGAGGAGGGCGTGGAGAAGGGTCATTGATGTTCCATGTTTTTACCACGGAGATGAGACACGGAGAATTTTTATTCTCGGTGACTCCGTGTCTCAGTGGTTAAGGTTTTTGATTTTCGTTCCGCATTCCCCCGCCATTGACTCAGCAAATCAGACATGCGAGATTCAAATGAACCATCGGCGATATAAACTCTGATCTGCTCCATCAACCGAATCAACGCCCGCAGATTATGAATGGAGATCAACGTTCCCGCGAGCAATTCCTTCGCCACGATCAAATGACGGATATACGCCCGCGTGAAAGTCTTGCAAGTGTAACAATCACACGTTTCATCAATGGGACGTTCATCACGCGCGAAGGTCGCGTTCATCAAGTTCAGACGTCCCTCAGGCGCGAAAGCGGAGTGGTGACGGGCGAGGCGGGTCGGCAACACGCAATCGAAGATGTCAATGCCGCGCGCGACGCCGTTGATTAAGTCTTCAGGGGTGCCGACTCCCATCAGGTAGCGTGGTTTGTTTTCGGGCAATAGCGGAGTGACAATATCCAGCGTGTCGTGCATCTCCTGTTTGGTCTCGCCCACGGAGAGTCCGCCGATGGCGATGCCGGGCGTATCGAGAGAAGCGATAAATCGGGCAGAAGCAGACCGAAGGTTCGCTTGAACGCCGCCTTGCACGATCCCGAACAACGCCTGGTCGCGGCGCGTCTGCGCTTTGAGGGAACGTTCCGCCCAGCGATGAGTCCGCTCCATGGCGAGTTTGCTGTAGGCATGGTCGTTCGGATCGGAACATTCGTCGAAGGCCATGATGATGTCCGCGCCGAGGTTCTCCTGGATCGCCATCGCCTTTTCGGGCGTGAAGCGATGCGTCGAGCCGTCAATGTGACTCTTGAAGGTCACGCCGTCGTCGTCTATTTTGCGCGTGTTCGATAATGAAAAAACTTGAAAGCCGCCCGAGTCAGTCAGCATGGGACGATGCCACTGCATGAAGTTGTGCAAGCCGCCCATGTCGCGGACGAGTTCGTCGCCGGGACGCAGGTAGAGGTGATAGGTGTTGGCAAGCACGAGGGTTGCATTAATCTCTTTGAGATGTTCGGGGGTAAGAGTTTTTACCGTCGCTTGCGTGCCGACGGGCGCGAAAACGGGCGTGGCGAGGTCGCCGTGCGGTGTGGAGAAAATCCCTGTGCGGGCGCGGTTGTCTTTGGATGTGACGGTGAATTGGAACATCGGGCTGATTATACTTTGCTCGATGCAAGTGAGTTATAATTTCCACTGGAGGCTCAAATGAAACTTAAAGTGATCGTCCACTCCGCTGAAGAAGGTGGATATTGGGCGGAAGTCCCCGCAATTCCCGGTTGCACCACGCAGGGAGAAACCATGGAAGAGCTGATGGAAAATGTGCAGGAAGCAATCGAGGCTTGCCTTTCCGTTGATGTCGGGACGTATGAATTAGCCGAAGATGCGCACGTGATGGAAGTCGCGATATGAAATCAGTTTCGGGGGCGCAATTTGCAAAAACTCTTGAGAAGCATGGCTGGCAACTTCTGCGCGTTAAGGGCAGTCACCATGTATATGGCAAAACAGGGAGAATAGAGCGGATCTCGGTTCCCATCCATGGAAACCAGCCTTTGAAAATTGGATTGCTGCGTCATTTGCTGAAAGTGGCGGAATTGGAAGAGAGAGACCTGGAATAAGCCCGCAGGCGCAAAGACGGGTGTGGAGAAAATCCCTGTGCGGGCGCGGTCCTTTTTGGAGGTGATCTGAAATTCAAACATCGGGCTGATTGTAAACGAAAACGCGGAGACATTGAAATCTCCGCGTTGGTTAGCAAAGCCTTTCTATTTTATGCCGTTGCATAGGCACGGACGTGCAGAATATCGGCGTGCCGCATCGGGCGAACATCGCCGATGGGAAGCGTTACAACAGCAATGGTTTTGCCTTCGCCAGTGACAAATTCGATCTCAAAGGCTGTACCGCCTTCATAAACGTACACGACCGCGCCAACGTCACCGCGTTTGAGATGAAAATCCTTCAAATCTCTGGCGAGTACAACTGTGTCCAATTCCTTGAGCATATTCTTACTCCTTACTCGAGTGGATAAGCCGTAATAAAGCGGGGGATACCCTGTCCCTTTTCGATAATCCAAATCGTCCTGACTTGAATCATACCACCTTTTGGAGTTTCCAATTCACCATCAATGATGTATTTCATCCCGTATGGCGATCGCTGGGAACTTATCGCCTGAGCATTTTGGGCAATCGCCAATAATCCCTCCGCTAACTGAACTGCTTTCCCTTCATCAAAACCGTAGGAACGAAAGTATCTTGCCTTCGACTTTCCCACTGCGTGAGTTTCTGAAAGCAGATAGTTCGTGACCTTTTCCAGCGAAACATGTGCTTTGGACTTTTTTGGAAGTTCCATCGGGCAAATTATAGCATTTGAGCGCTGAATATCTCTGTGCGGGCGCGGTCGTTTTTGGATGTGATTTGATATTCAAACATTGGCATCATTGTAAACGAGAACTCGGAGATCTGCTTCGCAAAAACTCCGAGTTCTTAAGTTTGGTTACGTTTATGCAGATCACTTTATGCGAATTACAGTCGCGTCAAGCGCCCTCTCGATTGTATGAACGTCACTAATCGGCGGTTGCGCCTGCGGTAACGGGCTCATCTCCGTTGTAATCCATGAGTTCGGGCCACTTGCGGACGATCAGCGTCATCCCAAGGATGCACGCAATCCCGCCGCTGACGATGGCGAACGGCGCGCCGAATAATTGCGCCGCCACCCCCGCCTCGACCTCCCCCAACTGCGGACCGCCCTGGAAGAAGATCTGATTCACGCTCGTCATGCGCCCGCGGATGTGATCGGGAGTCTGCAACTGGCGGATGGTATTGCGGATGATGGTGCTGACCGCATCCGCCGCCCCCGTGACCGCCAAAGCGCACCACGCGAGGACGAAGGACCTGCTGAGGCCGAAAAGAACCGTCGCGGCGCCGAAAACGACCACCGACCCCAGAAAGATCGGTCCCTGCCTGCGGAGTTCGCGCACCTGTGAGACGACCAGCGCGGCGTTCACCGCCCCAAAGGATTGTGCAGCGGACAACCAGCCGTATTCCACCACACCAACTTTGAGAATGTCACGCGCGACGATGGGCATCAACGTATTGGCGGAGGCGAAGAAGGTCGCCACGAAATCCAGCAGCATGGTCGAGAGGATGATCGGTTTGTTCAGAATGAAATGAATGCCCTCGCGGATGGCGGCCCAACTCACGCCTTTTGTGTGACTGGCAATTTTCTGCGGCACCTCTCCGATCAACAACAAAGCAACGAAAACCGCGATGTACGACATCGAATTGATGTAATACACAGCCTCCTGCCCGGCGTATGCGATCGTGAAGCCGGTCAACGCGGGACCGAGGATCGAGCCGGTCTGGAAGGCGATGGAGGTCATGCTGAAGGCGGAGGGAAGGTCTTTTGCCGGGACCAGGTTCGGGACGAGAGCCTGACGCGCCGGCGCGTCGAAGGCAACCGCGACCGCCTGGAGCGCGGTCAAGCCGTAGATGTGCCAGAGGGTCACATGACCGAATTCGGTCAACAAGCCGAGAGTAACCGCCTGAAGCGACGCCGCTCCCTGTGTGATGAACAATATCCTGCGCCGGTTGCGTGTGTCCGCGACCGCGCCGCCGATCAACGAAAAGATGATGACCGGCAGAATGCGCGCCAGACCGATCCCGCCGAGGGCGATCGGCTCCTCCGTCAATTCCCGGATGTGCCAGAACAAAGCCCAGATCTGCATCTGGGTTCCGGCAATCGAAATCAACAGCCCGAGCCACAGGTAGAAAAAGCGTCGGTGCCTGAGCGCCGGTGGTATGTGCAATTTCATGGAATAGTTTTACGTTCCCCAATCCCTCAGATATAGAAAATCGTAGCCGACCGTCCGGTTGCTGAGTTTTGCAATCGGCGGCTGCATGCGTTTGAACTGATTGCGGCGAACGCGCCGGACGACCAGATCCACAAATTTCTCGTCGAAGCCTGCTTCCACACATTCCTGCGGACTGTAACGCTGGTCAACAAGCAGATAGAGCAGTTTATCCACCTGCTCGTAGGTGAATCCAAGTTCCCCTTCATCGGTCTGACCCACCCACAAATCAGCGGAGGGCGGCTTGTCAATGATCGGCGCAGGGATGTTCAGCGCGCGCGCCAGTTGCCGCACCTGCATTTTGTAAAGATCCCCGATGGGATTTAGCGCAGACGCCGCGTCCCCAAACTGCGTGGTGTACCCAAGCAGGATCTCCGTCTTGTTGCTCGTGCCGATGACGAGTCCCTTGAATGCTTCAGACTGGTCGTAGAGGACGATCATCCGCTCGCGCGCCATGATGTTGCCTTTGCGGAGGTGTGTAATCTCCGCTTCGCGCGAGAACAACGGCTCGACCATGTCCGTGATCTCGATGGTTTTGCTGGGAATTTCCAATTGCTCGATCAGCAATTCCGCATGTTCCAGCGAATCGGGGCTGGATGATTTGTACGGCATCCGCACTGCCAACACGTTCTCGCGTCCCAGCGCCTCGACGGCGAGGACGCATGAGACCGAAGAGTCGAGTCCGCCGGAGAGACCGACCACTGCGCGGGAATAACCGACGCGGGTCACTTCGCTTCTGATGAAACCGGTAAGGATCTGGCGGGCAACGTCGGTGTTGATCGTCAAGTCAATCTGCATGGGGGGGAGCCTTATCGGGAAGATAAAATCCTGCCCAATTCCTTCTGTACCAAAGCAGTTCGTTCATCGCGCAATAACGGCAATCGCGCGCGCGTACGCCGGAGTTGATTCAAGTCAAGTTCAGCAACTGTGAGCGCCTCTTCGAAATAGGGACCCTGCGCGAGCAATTCCCCGTTCGGGTCATTGACCGTCGCCCCTCCCCAGAAGAGCAGCCCATCCTCAAAGCCCACGCGGTTGCAGTGCACAACAAAGCACGTGAACATGCTGGCATACGCCTTGCTGACACGTTCCACCCATCTCGCCGATTCGAGTTTTTCTCGGTCGTTCAACCCACGGCCGGGCGAGGCGGAGGAGAAGAGCATGATGTCCGCGCCATCGAGCCAGAGCAGGTACGGGGGCGAGGCATGCCAGAAGTCCTCACAGATCAACAATCCAACGCGTCCGAAGCGGGTGCCGAATGAACGAACAGAGTCGCCCCAGGCGAAGAAACGCCCCTCGTCGAAGAGACCGTATGTCGGCAAATAGACCTTGTGGTGGACGTGGAGCACGCGTCCGCCAGAGAGGTAGGCGGAGGCGATGTAGAAACGGTGGCGGGAGTCTTCGTCCACGAATCCAACCACGAGGTCCAGATCGTGAGACGCTTTGAGGAGAGGCT
>CAYQOF010000110.1:0-10170 GCA_964419035.1 uncultured Anaerolinea sp.
GCGAGGTCCGTCATATCCGTTCGCGATGTCCAGGAGTTGCTTCCGCGCATCACGTTGCTGATCAGCGAAAGATACGGCTATTATCATGTGGGTATTTTCCTGCTCGATGAATTGAACGAATTTGCCATCCTGACTGCGGCAAACAGCGAAGGCGGAAGAAGAATGCTCGCACGCGGTCACCGCCTGCGCGTTGGCGAACAGGGTATCGTGGGCTACGTGACCGCCAGCGGTGAACCGCGCATCGCCCTGGATGTCGGGAAGGACGCGGTGTTCTTCGACAACCCCGATCTGCCCGACACGCATTCCGAAATGGCTCTGCCTTTGCGCGGCGGGGGTCGTGTCGTCGGCGCCCTCGACGTGCAAAGCACCGAAACAGGCGCCTTCACCGACGAGGACGTGCAATCATTGAGCCTGCTCGCGGACCAGGTCAGCCTGGCGATCGAGAACGCGCGTCTCTTTGAAGAAACGCGCAGAACCTTGGTGGAATTGCAGACGATCAGCCGCCAGACCACGCGCGAAGCCTGGAGACGCCTGCCTGAACAGCAAAAACTGATCGGTTATCGTTACGATGTTTCAGGCGCGGCGCCGCTCAGCGGGCCGGTCAAACCCACGCGATCCGGCATGGGTGAGGGTAAAGGCAGGCAGCAGGAAACAAGCCCGGTTGCGGTCCCGATCGAACTGCGCGGCGAAGTCATCGGCACACTGATGGTTCAGTCCCCGGCCGGGGAATCGTGGAATGAAGACCAGCTCGATCTCATCAAGGCGGTGGCGGAACGCGTCGCCCTCGCCGCGGAAAACGCGCGCCTGTTCGAAGAAACGACCCTGCGCGCGGAACGTGAAAGACTGGTTTCGGATATCACGGGCAAGATCCGCAGTCACAACGACCCGCAAGCCATGATACAGACCGCCATCCATGAACTGCGCGAGGCGCTGGGCGCGAGCCGCGTGGAGATCATCCCGCAGACGGTGAAAGGCGGCGGGCAGGAACAGGCTTGAGGTGTAATCATGTCCTACACAATCGCAATGTCAAACGAAAAAGGCGGCGTCGCCAAGACCACATCCACGTTGTCGCTTGGCGCCGCGCTTGCCGAATTGAATTATCGCGTTCTGCTGGTTGACCTCGACCCGCAGGCAAACCTCTCGCTTGCGCTGGGGCTGGAAACAGGCGAATCGAGCGTCACCTCCGCAAACGTTCTGATCGAAAACGCCGCGTTGTCTTCCGCCATCCGCAAAACCGATATCCCAAACCTGGAAGTCATTCCCTCGGCGTTCCGGATCGAGAGCGCTGAACAATTCCTGCCCATGCGGACGAATTATCTCGGCACGCTTCGCAGCTCCCTACGGGCGGATTCTCTGCCCCACGACTACATCCTGCTCGACTGCCCTCCCGCCCTCGGCGCCATCACATTGAACGCGCTCGCCGCATCGGAACTGCTCATCATCCCCACGCAGGCTGAATATTTTTCCGCCTACGCCTTGCGCAACATGATGGGCACGATCCGCCGCGTGAGGCAGGAGGTCAACCCCGGACTCGCCTACCGCATCCTCGTAACTTTATTGGACCGCCGCAACCGCACTCACCGCAACATTTTCGAGCAGCTGCAAGCCGCCTTCGGTCACGGCGTTTTTACCACGGTCATCGAAATAGACACCAAACTGCGCGAAAGCCCGATTGTTGGTTTGCCGATCACCCAATACCGCCCGAACAGCCGCGGCTCACAACAATACCGGGTGCTGGCTCAGGAGTTGATTGAATATGCCAAAGAAGAAGCCCATCGCCAGGCGGCTTGATAAACTGTTCGACGACATCAAGCAAGAAGAGGCATCCGCGCAGGTAAAACCGCGCGCCGCCGAGCGCGCCGCGGAGAAGAAAGCCGCCGGCGAGGCGAAAACAACCGCCAAACGAACGCGTTACCTCGAAACGGCACAACAACCCATCGTAAAAACCGACAAAGGTATCGCACTCGCTTTCCAGGCCGGGCAGAACAACTGGGCAACCCTGCAGGTTATGGATGAAAACGAACAACGCGCGTGGAGCGAGAACGAACGCCTGCTCGTCAAACAGGTGGCGGACCAACTCTCCCTGGCGCTCGAAAACGCGCGCCTGTTTCAAGAGACCCAACTTCGCGCCGAGGAAGCCGCGCGACTGAACCGCCTGGTGACCACGGTTGCGGAAACTCTCGACAAGCAGAAAAGTCTGCAAACCATCGTTGAAGAGATCGCTGAGTTAACCTCCGCCCTGCACGTGGGGATCGCCTTGATCGACAAGGAGGAAAATGCGCTCGTCCTGACCGCAGACGCGCCTCTCATCAACGGGAAGAGCGATGTCGGGATCATTCTTCCCATTGCCGGAAACCCGACTGCCGAACCGGTGATAAAAAACCGTGAACCCCTGTTCGTCAACGATGCCTGGCACCATCCGGCGACCGCCCACATTGTGGATATCCTCAAGGAACGCGGCACCCAAAGTCTGTTCGTTTGGCCCATTGTCGTCGGCAGGGAGGTGATCGGCACGCTGGGTATTGACTTCGCAGACCCTCAACATCAACTATTCGAGAGTCAAAAGAACCTTATCAATACGATCCTGTTCCAGACCAGCACATCGGTCCAAAATGCCAACCTGTTCCAGGAAACACAGCGATCCGAAACGGAACTGCGCGCGCTGTTCGCCTCCATGACCGACGTGATCATTGTGTACGACAGGGAGGGTTGTTACGTCCGCATCGCCCCGACCAACCCCTCCCGGCTGATCCGCCCGCCGGATGAACTGGTGGGAAAATACATCAGGGACGTCCTGCCGCCGGAACTCCACCGGCAATTCATGGAAGTGATCCACGCGGCATTGAAAAGTGACGATATCATCAAAACCGAATATCTGCTCACCATCGCGGGGAATGATTTATGGTTCGACGCAAGCGTCTCGAGATTAAGCGAAAACCAGGTGTTTTGGGTTGCCCGCGACATCACGGACCGAAAGATCAATGAACTTCTTCAGACCGCCATAACGCAGATCGCGGAAAGCGCGCGCTCTTCGAAGACCCTGACCGAGTTGTTCAAATCTGTTCACGAGGCTGTCAGACCGCTCCTGCCCGCGGACAATTTCTATATCGCGCAGTACGACCCAGCCGCCAATCTCATCACCTTCCCTTATCATGCAGACGAATCCGACAGAGACTGGTCGCCGCAAAAACCCGACAGGGGATTGACCAGTTACGTCCTCCGCACCGGCAGGGCATTACGCACCACCCCCGAACTACTTTCCGAACTTGAGAAGTCGGGAGAGATCGTCCGCGTTGGGGTCCGGAATGTGGATTGGCTGGGCGTTCCCCTGCGGACAAAACAGAACGTCAGCGGTGTTATCGCCGTTCAAACATACGACCCATCCGTTCGGATCGTTGATCGTCACACAGAAACGCTTTCCGTCATCGCCTCCCAGGTTACATCCGCCATCGAGCGTTTCCTGGCGGAACGCGAGATCCAAAAATTCAAATTGGGCATCGAAAGATCGGGCAACGCCGTTTTTATCACCGACGTGGATGGAAGTATCCAGTATGCAAACCCGGCTTTCGAAAAGATATACGGCTTTTCTCCCGAGGAAGTGATCGGGCAAACGCCCCGCATTCTCAAGTCGGGTCTCACACCCTCCGAACAATACGAACAATTCTGGGGAACGCTGTTGGCGGGTGGAACGGTTTCGGGAGAGATCATCAACAAGACCAAAAGCGGCGCCCTGCTCCCTGTTTTTGGAACCAACAGTCCAATTCTGGACGAAGCCGGAACGATCATCGGTTTCCTCTCCATCCACCAGGATATTACGGAACGCAAACTCTCGGAGGACCTCCTCAAACGACGCAACGCCTACCTTGCGGCATCTTCGGAAATCGGCAAGCTCGTCACCTCGACCCTCGACTTGAAAGCGATTCTGCCTCAGACCGTTGACCTGATCCGGGACCGATTCGGCTTTTATCACTCCGCGGTTTTCATCGTTGATGAAACTGGCAGGAATGCCATCCTTCAGGAGGCATCCGGCGAAACCGGGCAGCAAATGAAACGGATGGGTCACAGCCTGCCGGTCGGATCGAAGTCGGTGGTGGGGGAGGCGACGAAAACAGGCAAAGCGATCGTCATCAACGACACGGCATCAAGCCCCGTCCACAAATTCAACCCGCTTCTCCCCGAGACGCGCGCCGAGGCAGCCATCCCGCTCAAGGTCGGCGACAGGAACATCGGCGCAATTGACATTCAATCCACAAAGGTAAACGCGTTCACCGAGGAGGACATCTCCGTTCTTCAATCCCTTGCGGACCAGATCGCCATTGCCATCGAAAATGCCGGTTCCTACGAACGCTCGCAGGAACTCATCAAGGAACTGCAGGAACTGGACCAACTGAAGAGCCAGTTCCTCGCCAACATGAGCCACGAGTTGCGCACACCGCTTAATTCCATCATCGGCTTCTCGCGCGTCATCCTCAAGGGCATTGACGGACCCATCACCGAGATGCAACAACAGGATCTGACCGCCATCTACAACTCCGGTCAGCATCTGCTGGGGTTGATCAACGACATCCTCGACCTGGCGCGCATCGAAGCGGGCAAGATGGAACTGAACTTCGAGGAAGTCCGCCTCACAGAGTTGGTGACCAGCGTCATGTCCACCGCCAAGGGACTGGTAAAGGAAAAGCCGATCCAACTGGTGCATAAAGTTCCCGCCGACATGCCCACAGTACGCGGCGATACAATGCGTGTCCGCCAGATCCTGCTCAACCTGATCTCGAATGCCGCCAAGTTCACAGACGAGGGAGCGATCACGGTGGAGGCAGCAGTTCAAGAGGGTCCCGCTGGAACGCCGGAAGCGTTGATCAGCGTGATAGATACGGGTCCCGGCATTTCCATCGAGGATCAGGAGAAACTTTTCAAAGCCTTCTCCCAGGTGGATGGTTCCGCGACGCGCAAAAGCGGCGGCTCGGGACTGGGTCTCTCCATTTGCGCCAACCTGGTGCAGTTGCACGGCGGACGCATCAAAGTTCACAGTCAGGTCGGCCGGGGATCCACTTTCTGGTTCACCCTGCCCCTCCATCATCAGCCTGCCAGGGAAATCCCCCCGGGCAAAAAGGTGATACTTGCCATTGATGACGATCCGCAGGTTATCGGCTTGTATGAACGCTACCTCAACCCACAGGGCTATCACGTGGTACCGCTCACCGATCCATCGAAGGCAAAGGAACGCGTGCTGGAGGTCAAACCCTACGCGGTGACCCTCGACATCATGATGCCAAACGTGGACGGTTGGTCGGTTCTTGCGGATCTCAAGTCTGATCCCGCGACCCGCGAGGTTCCCGTCATCATCTGCTCGATCATCGAACAGACCGACAAAGGCTTCAGCCTCGGCGCGGCGGATTACCTGATCAAACCCATTCTGGAAGAGGACCTCGTCAACGCCCTGCGCCGCCTGAACAAAAATGGGACCCTTACCGAGATTCTGGTGATTGACGAAGACCCGAACGCCCTGAACCAGGCCGGATCATGATGCCCGTTTCGTAAATCATCACACTTCCAGAGGAATCAACCACCCATGTCGTTTGTCATTAGATGCCTGGACTGCGGTCACGCCGCGCCATTTATGCCAAAGTCCATGCACTGCCCGCAATGCAACAGCCAGTGGCGCGAAGCCGAATACGATCTTGCGGAGGTCGCAAAGACATTCCCGTCCGAAATCAAAGACCGCCCATTCGATCTGTGGAGGTATCGTGAACTGCTGCCGATCCGCGATCCCAACCCCACACTGCGTCTTGGCGAGGGCGGCACCCCGCTCATCCAGGCGGCAAACCTGGGGATGATGCTGGGCTTGCAAAATCTCTTCATCAAGGATGAACGCCAGGGACCCACCTCCTCCTTCAAGGACAGGCAGGCGGCGGTGACGATCGCCGCGCTCAAGGAGGGCGGCGTGACGGAAATGGTCGCCGCCTCGACCGGCAATGTCGCGATATCGTTGTCCGCGTACGCGGCGCGGGCTGGGATCAAACTCTGGGCTTTCGTCACCAGCCTCGTTCCGGGAGTCAAGATGCGTGAGATCGCCCTGTATGGGAGTCAGGTGGTCAAGATCACCGGCTCCTACGACCAGGCGAAGCAGGTCGCGGCGGAGTTCGCGCGTCAACGCGGGCTGTATCAGGATATGGGCGCGCGCACGGTCACCGCGGTCGAAGCGATGAAGACCATCGCCTTCGAGATCGCTGAGCAACTGGCGATGGAGCAGGGAACGTCTTCGAATACAAAGTGGCGCACGCCGGACTGGTACATTCAGGCGATCAGCGGCGGCTTGGGACCGATCGGCGTTCATAAGGGCTTCCGTGAATTGAAACAACTGGGATTGGTCGAACACATCCCCGCCATTGCCGCCATTCAAGCCGATGGCTGCGCGCCGATGGTCGAGAGTTGGAAGAAGGGATTGGAGAAAGCCGAACCCGTGCTGTCGCCCCGCACGCGCATCGAAACACTCGCCACAGGCGACCCGGGCAGGACGTACATCATGCTGCGAAGTCAGGTGAACGAGACGCACGGCGTATTCGAAAGCGTCACCGATGAAGAGGCGTTCCGCGCCATGCACGTGCTCGCCAAAATGGAGGGCATCTCCGCCGAGCCAGCCGCAGCTGTAGCGTTCGCAGGCTTGTTCAAACTTGTGCGCGCCGGCGTCATCAAGCCCGGCGATACGGTCGTGGTCAATTGCACGGGCCACACCATGCCGGCGGAGCAATTCCTCTTCGGCGAAGGTTGGACTCGGGACGTGGACCTGGCTGTGAAGGAGGCGCAGTACGCAACCCCGCAGGAGGGACTGCTCTCTGCCCTCAACAACGTGACGCCGAACCGCTTCCCGCGCGTCCTGTTGGTTGACGACACGCCCGAAGCGCGCCGTCTCATCCGACGCATTTTGCAGTCACAGGGCGATTTCGAGATCTTCGAAGCGGAGAACGGACGCGCTGCCATCGAACTCGTCAGTCGCGAACGTCCCGATCTGGTGATCCTCGACCTGATGATGCCCGAAATGGACGGCTTCGCGGTACTGGACATCCTGCGCAGCAAACCCGAGACCGCAAACATCCCCGTCATCGTTGCCACCGCCAAGGAACTGACCGCGGACGAAAAGAGCCGACTGCAGGGGCAGATCCAATCGCTCCTGATGAAGGGCGATTTCCTGAACGATGAATTCCTCGAAGAAGTGCGCGCCCTCATCCAGTAGGATATGTTCAAGCGGAGGGCAATGTATCTGAATACAGAAAATAACGACGGGCTGTATTGCTTTTGCCCGTCGTTATCATTCGAGGGTATCATGTAGTGAATCATGAAAAGAGCCACCGGGATCAATGCCGCATTGCTTTCCGCCCTGTTGATCGGCATGGCGCCGGTCTTCGGCAAGGCGGCGATGGACACGAATCAATTCTCGCCCTATGCGGTGGTCGCACTGCGCACCAGCATGGCGGCGTCCCTGCTGGTGATCCTCATCGCAATCTTCAAACGGCAGTTCCTGTACATCTATCCCGCCGGGTTTCTGGGATGCCTGCTGGCGGGCGCGCTCAATGGGATCGGATCCATCTTCTATTACGTGGGCTTGAGCAAACTGGACGCGAGCGTCGCGCAGATGCTCTACGCGCTCTACCCGTTCTTCGTTGCCTTTTGGCTTCAGCTGGACGGGCAGCCTCCGACGAGATTGACCATCATCCGCATCCTCATCGCCTGCGGCTCGGCTTTCCTGTTGACCCGGGTCGGCAATAACGGCATTGACCTGCTCGGCGTGGCGTTCATGCTCATCTCAGCCGCGCTCTACGCCCTGCACCTCCCCGTCAATCAGCGTGTGCTCTACGATGTCCCCGCGCCGACAGTAACAGTCTACACCCTGTTGGCAATGAGCGCCATCGTCGTGCCGGTTTACTTCGTAGCGGACAATACCCTGCCGCCTGCCGATGCGCCCTGGCTGCCCGTCCTGGGATTGACCGCCGTCACATTCTTCTCGCGTTTGATGCTCTTCCTCGGCGTCAAACACATCGGCGGGATGCAGACCGCCCTGCTCGGTCTCGCGGAACTGCTCGTGGCAATCACCTTCAGTTACATATTGCTTGGCGAACGCCTGACCACGCTTCAATGGATTGGCACGACCGGTTTGATGATCAGCCTGCTGCTCGTGTGGTTCGAAAAGCCCCCCGCCCACCCGCGCCATACACATGGGCTGCTCGGCTGGCTTCAACCCCCCGATTTCCCAACGGATTTCTACAAGCGTTAGCCGGGTCCTCTTACGGCTCCCACTGGAAGTGGATCAATGAAAAGAGATACGGTCTCCCTCCGACGTATTCGATTCCAACAAGCCAGGTGCGCCAGTCCAGCCCGCCATACGCCTCGGTGCCAGGTTTGTAAACGGCGTAAAAATTGATATTGGTGTATTCAGGGGGCCAGGGGACCAGGGTAAACGTCGCCAGATCCATCGGGTCGTTGCAGCGCAGTTCGTAATTGGAGCCAAAGACCTCGGAGAGTTTGGGCAGGACAGCCTGCGAAAAGGCGCCAATCGTATTCTCGCCCGAGCCGGGCGCCGGTCCCCAGTTCACCTGGAATGTGCTGTCGAACAGCAACCTCGCTCGAGCGTGGTCATAGTTGACCACCGTCCCATATCGCCACAGACGCGCGTCCGTGCCGTGCGGCGGGCTGACCAGCGACGCCAGCAAATCGCCGTTCGATGTCAACAAGGCAGACCCCAGATCGCTCAACAGCGAATTGACCCGCGCATCGGCGCAGAATGTCGAGGATGAAACATACTCGGTCAGATAATATGCATTGACCCAGCCCTTCTCTCCTCCAGGTCTTTGAACCTCGACCCAAAGCGAATCTCCCACCTCTGCAGAGGGACCTGTCCGCATCACGTTTACGATATTGGGCGGGAAACTACCCACGATCGGATTCCCAACACCTGCCGCGGAACGGATATTGAGCATGTCGCCCGGAGCGACGAGGATGACCGCGTACGGTCCCGACGGAGAGCCAGGCGTGAAAGTCGGCAATGGGATGGGCGGCGTATCTATATCCGCCGGTGGATGTGTGGGGGAAGGGGAAGCCGGGGAAGGAGAGACAGGCGTAAGTGTGGGTGGAACCGGCGCGGTGGCGGTTGCCTCCGGGATTATCCCGAAAGAAATCGCGCAACCAAGCGAAACGAACATCATCGCTGCCAGTAACAGGACAATCACGGATTTTCTTCGTAACATTTCACACCTCGCCGAAAACGAGTTTGACTTATAATTCCTGCAAGCGTCTCTTCAGAACAGGAACAAACCGTTTTCCATTATGATAACGGTCGGATGTTCCGGAAAGTTCCTTGTCGAAGCAATCCATAGTGGAATTATCTGAGACGCCGCTCCAATCCACAAGGATCAGAAAAAACGGGCTGTGACCGGAAGCAGACGATCACCACATGAGCGATACCACCATCATTGTCATTAGCATCCTCCTGTTCTTCCTCATCCTCTTCGGCGGGATGGCGTGGCTGGTCTTTGTCTACTTCCCCAACAAGACGCTGTCCATTGCGAAGGAACTGGTTGAAACGGTGAAGAACATGCTGGGGATGACGCCGCAGGTGACCATCAATCAGAAAATCATCTACAGGCGCACTCAAGAAATCCTCCAACTGGCGATGATCGAGCAGGATTACGACGTCGAATACGAGACCAGCCACAAGTTGCTGGGAAGCGAAAAACGGATCCATCTGCGGGGCATGTATCGGGCAAAGATCGGCTTCGACCTGCAAAAGGGATTCAACATCGAAGTTCATCGCGGCAGATTGTTCAGGCCGGGGCAAATCACTCTGCAATTGCCGCGCGCCGAGATCCTGTCTGTGGAGCCGCTGGATGTGCAAAAGACCACCACCTCCGGGCTGATCAACTGGGTGACGAACCAGGACATCGAGGACGCCAACCGTGAACTCGCCGCGCTGGCGCAGGACAAAGCCTCCCAACTCGACATGCTCGAGGACGCCGAAAAACGCATCGAGAACCGCCTCAACGAAGCCCTGCTGCCAAGGCTGGTCAATTCCCGCTTCACACATGAGGTGAGGTTTCTCGAAGTGAGGGCTTCCGGAGGGAAAGATGAAATACAGGAAGCACCCAAACTCACAGCGTGATAGTACGGACGAACCCG
>CAYQOF010000111.1:0-10127 GCA_964419035.1 uncultured Anaerolinea sp.
TCCTGTGGTATCCTTCGCCCGATGATTCCCAGCCTGCCAACCCTGAAAATCCTCCCGCTCGAAAACTTGATCTTGCACGAAGACCACGACGCGCAACGCTCCCTGCCGCTCGTGGAGAAACTGCGCGCGCAGGGCATTCTGCGCAATCCGCCCATCGTCATGCCTCTGGCGGATGGTTCGCCGCGCTGCATGGTGCTGGATGGAGCGAACCGCGTCACGTCGCTGCGTGAAATGGAGTTCCCGCACATTGTGGCGCAGGTAGTGAAGGCGGATGATCCGCAGGTGAATCTGCAAACGTGGAATCACGTGGTCTGGGGCATAAGTCCCAAAAAATTGATCAGCGAGATCCGCAGGATCAAGGGACTGGAAGTCATCAAGGTTGACACGCACAAATCCGTGGATGCGCCGAAATACGTGCCTGTGCAGATCAGATTGCCCGACGGGAACCTGTACCTGCTGGCAGAGCAACCGAGCGATCTTGCCGCGCACATAGACACCCTGCACAACATCGTGAACACGTATAAATCGCGCGCCTCGCTCGACCGCACAAGACAGACTTTGATAGATACTTTCAGGCACGTCTATCCCGACCTGACCGCGCTGGTAATCTTTCCCAGATTCAAAACAAGGACCGTTCTCAAACTGGTGGCAAGCAATATCGTCCTGCCCACCGGCATCACGCGTTTCACGATCTCGCCGCGCGTGCTGCATTTGAATTATCCCCTGCACGAATTATCGAGCGGAAAACCGATCGAATACAAGGAGGCGTATCTCAAACAATGGGTCGAGGAACGCGTGAAGAAAAAAGGCGTGCGGTTGTATTCGGAAGCGACGTTCCTGTTCGATGAATGAGGCGATCCTTCGACCGGCTCAGCACAAGTTTACGATTTGTGATTTGCCCATTTGCTCAATTGAAAATTCGACCATGGATTTTTTCTTCCCTGAAGACCATCTCGACCGCATGACGCCCGAGGAGACGCGCATCACCTCACTGACAGCCGCGCCCTACCCGGATGGCTATCGTCTGCGCGTCAACATCGAAGTCACGCCGTTCCAAAAGCGACCGTACATCGAGGCGACGCTCAACGACTCGAACGGGGATGAGATCGCGTCCTCGTCCATCGTCGAGCCGTTGAGTTGGAAACTCGAATTCACGATGCACATTCGAGGCGAGTTGAATAATCCATACACATTGGAAGCAAAACTGTATTATCCGGATGGTCCAAGCGCCGAGCCGCAGACCTATACCTTCGACGTAAAACCGCCCCGGACAGATAGCGACACTGTTTAGTATTTTCCACCACAAAGGACATAATGGTCACAAAGGAATTAAACCGAAATGTCAAGTCTCTTTTCCCTTTGTGCGCTTCGTGTACTTCGTGGTAAATAAATCCCACATCCATGCCTAGAAGCCTTCCCCGCACACTCGCAATTCTCTTAATTCTCCTTGTACTCCTCGCCGGTTGCAATCGGGCAACCGTCGAAACACCCGCGCCGGAGAACATTCCCCTTCCCACAGCGACCGAGGAATTCGTTCCCGCAGTCCCCAAAGATGCGAGGGAGATGGTCATCTTCTCGTTCGAGGAGGATGGCTACGCCCATCTTTTTGCCTACATCCCGGACCGGATGCCGCTCACGCGCCTGACATCCGGTGATTGGGATGACATCACCCCCTCGCCCAGCCCGGATGGGAGGAAGATCGCCTTCGCATCCAACCGCGACGAATTCTGGGACCTGTATCTCCTCGACCTGACCAGCGGAGATACCACGCGGCTTACCAATACAGCAAGATATGAAGGCGCGCCCACGTGGTCGCCGGATGGCGCGTTCCTCGCGTACGAGGCATACGGCAACGAAAATCTCGAGATCGTTGTCGGACCCGTGGATGACCCGGTCAGCACCGAAGTGCAGTTGACCAATTCCCCTTCCGCCGATCATTCCCCTGCCTGGGCGCCGGATGGACGTCACATCGCCTTCATCTCGAACGGCGAGGTCATATTGGCAAACCTGGATCGGACCGACGAGTCCCGCTTCCGAAACCTGAGCAACACCGAACTCGCCTCTGAATCGCATCCCGTCTGGTCGCCGGCTGGACGGTACCTCGCATGGGCATCTTCCTCGCAATCCATCGGGCGGAGCGGAATCTACATCTGGGATTCGACCCGCGACCTGCCCGCCGTGTGGCTCGGCGATGGCGATTACCCTGCCTGGAACGCAAGCGGCGACAAAATCCTCACCACCCTCCCCGCGCCGAATGACATCTACCTCACAACCTATTCACCGGATGGGAAACTGCTCCAGCCGTTGACCCCCTTCCCCGCACGATTGCGCGGGTTGACGTGGGCAAATTTGGTCGCGCCGGACCCGCTGCATCAAACCCTCCAGCAAGCCGCACGGCTGACCCCCGCCCCGTTGTGGGCGGCGATCGGCGAGCCGGTCGCTGAGGGCGCGTTCGGCAGGTGGTCGCTCGTGGACATCGAGGGCGTGCTGGCTCCCTATCCGCAAATGCACGATCTCACCGACGAAGCCTTCCACGCCCTGCGCCAACGCGTGCTATGGGAGGTGGGCTGGGACGCGCTCGCCAGCCTCGAGAACGCATTCGTTCCCATCACCACCACGCTCGACCCCGGCTTCGGCGAATCCTGGCTGTACACAGGACGCGCCTTCGCCATCAACTCATTGATGACCAACGCGGGCTGGATGGTCGCCGTGCGCGAAGACATCGGCGCGCAGACCTACTGGCGTTTATACCTCCGCACGCAAATTCAGGACGGCTCGCTCGGTGAACCATTGCGCGACCAACCGTGGGATCTGGGCGCGCGCTACAACCTCGATCCCAAGGTCTATGAGCAGGGTGGACAATACAGCGATGTGCCGCCCGGTTACTGGGTGGATGTCACTTCTCTCGCCGCGCAATATGGCTGGGAGCGCGTCCCTGCGCTGCCGAACTGGCGCACGTTCTATCGCGGGGCGCGCTTCACCGAGTTCGTGATGACAGGCGGTCTCGATTGGCACTCGGCGATGCTCGAACTCTACCCGCCCGACGTGCTGGTCACGCCGACGAAATTGCTGCCGCCGACCCCAACCGCCTCGCGCACGCCAACTTCGACGCCGACGCCGCGTCCCACCCGCACGCCGCGCCCGACGCTCACACCGCGGAACACGACAACGCCGCCCAACACGCCCACGCCATCGTCCACGCCGCCGCCCTCGCCCACCCCGCCGACGGTGATTCCATGATGAAGCCTGATATGTCATTGCGAGGAGGGCGATCTTCCCGACGAAGCAATCTCCTGTTACGCGAGGGGATTGCTTCGGGCTTCCGCCCTCGCAATGACATTTTTCTTTTTGTGTTGTTCAGTATTCTCCTCGCCGCCTGCGCGCCCGTGGGCGCGGGGGAAACGGAACCAACTCCAACGGCGGTGTTTGCCGGTGAAGCGGCGATCCCGTTATCGGCTGGGATGGAACCGGCACAACGTCCGACGGTCGAACCGTTTCGATTCGTCCTCCCCACCCCGGGCGCGGAACCGGTCTCGGGATGGCGTCCGCCTCTTTACCCGGTACCGTGGGCTGTTTCCGCTTATGATCATTTTTACTTCACCCGCCCCATCGCCGCGGACAACGTCAACTGGCCCCTGGCGGAATATCGTTATGGAGGCGTATTCTTCGCGCCGGACATCGTGCACACAGGCGTGGATATCGACGCGCCGGAAGGCACGCCGATCCTTGCCGCCGGGGCAGGCACAGTCGTCTCCGCGGATTGGGGTTTGTTTACTGAAGTGCCAGGCAATATCACCGATCCGTACGGACAGGCTGTGGTCATCAAACATGATTTTGGCTATAAAGGACAACCGCTCTACACGATCTACGCGCACATGAGCAGGATCATCGCGGTGGCGGGTCAGCACGTGGAGGCGGGCGATGTGCTGGGCTTGGTCGGCGCGACCGGCGCAACGACCGGACCGCACCTGCATTTCGAAGTGCGCTGGGGCGGGAACACGTTCTATCACACATATAACCCGGAACTGTGGATGGCTCCGCCGCAGGGCTGGGGTGTGCTGGTGGGACGCATCACGGACGAAAAGGGAAACCTGCTCAATCAATACCCGGTCGAAGTGCGGCCCATGCCTTCGGAAGTCCCTTTGCGCAGGGTGAACACGTACGCAAAAGGCGCGGTCAACGCCGACCCGTATTATCAGGAGAACCTGGTATTGAGCGACCTGCCCGCCGGGTTGTATAAAGTCACATTGCGATACAAGGACAGGGATCAGCAGACCTGGGTGGATATTTATCCCGGTCAGGTCACGTATTTCACGTTCACTGATAAGGACGGCTTTCAAGTCCACCCGCCACCCATCCCCACGCTCGATTTTTTGCCTGCCACAGCGACAGTGGTGCCGTGAAGAACCTACTCGCGCGCTTGTTTCACGGTTGTCCACAACCGCCGATACTCGCTCTGCACGCTTTCGTTCAATTGTTCTCCCAACTCCAGAGGCAAGTTCAGCGCGGCAATCAGATCCTGCACATCTGCGAGATCGCGCAGGCGGTGCGGTGCGGTCATTCCAGAAGCAAGTTTGAGTTCGATCAATTTCTCAAGTGTAATCACGCGGTAACCGTCACGCTCGACACTAACAGCCTCCGGTTCAGGAAAGGCGACAGGCTTGGGCTTGCCATCGCCGGGGAATTCGCCGGTAATGAGCGTTTCCACCTTGACACGAGTTTCCGCGTCCAAGAAACTCTTCATCGCCCCGCTGAACGCCGGAAGATATCCCTTTCCCACCAGACGCTCACGAAACCGTTCCAGTCCCTGCGGCGTCAGCAGGATATCCACATCCACCGTTTCGCGGGTGTATCCCAGCAGATTGAGCGCCATGCCCCCGACAATGACATACGGAATCGACTCCGCCTCCAGCGCCCGCGCAAGCCGTTTCAGAGTGTGATGAACTTTGCCTTCCTTCATGAAGAACGCCTCCGACTCGCTCAGGATTTCATCCGCCGTGCGGAATTTCGAATATTGATGCGTTATGCTCATGAATTCATTATATCCCAAACGATTGACCGCCAAACCAAAATTGAACGTCCCGAAGGCTTGTCAGCCTTCGGGACGGTTTGTTCTAATTCCCGCACGGATTGACGTTGCGCCAGTTCAGCACGGTGTCATTGACAACCTGCGTTCCCGTGGAACCATACGTGAGCGTGAGTTGGCGGTTGGCGATCTCGTCGCAACTGCCGCCCTTCTCGACGAAGTCCCATGAGCCGAGCGTGTACTTGTACTCGATCTGCGTGGATTCTTTGCCGGTCAGTGTGATCGTCCAATGCGTGGCGTCCACTCGGGTCAACACCACGCCGCCTGGGTTCCATTCCGGCAGGTTGCCGTCCAGGCGTTGGAGCGTCCCGGCGATGTAGACGGAGAAGCCGGTCGCGTCCGTCGAAGCGGGCACGGTCACGTTAAAGGTCACAGTGACGGTGCGCAGTTCAGCCTTCGCCGCGACTTCGTTCGAGTTGCCGGAACGATTGAAGGAGGTGTCCACCGAACGGAGGACGTAATAGTACGTCGCGCCCTCATCCACATTCAGGTCGGTGTAAGTGGTGGATGTGACGCGGGCGATCATTACGTAGGGTCCGCCGGAGATGTCACTGCGAAGGACTTCGTAGCCGTAGAGCGTTGGGTCACCCATGACTGCGTTCCACGTCAGGTGGACGCCAGCCGGGGAGGCAGAGACAACCGTCAGTCCGGTGGGAATCGCAGGCGGGGTTGTGTCGCCGCTCGCGACGACAGTGAGTTTGCCGGGGTTGGACGGGGCTACACCGCTCAGAACGGGTCCATTGAGATCGGCATACAGCCAGTCACGCCCGTTCGTTGTGGTGTAGCGATAGACATAATCGAAACTGCCAACGGATTCGGGCACCATGCTGGCAACGAACTCATCGTTGTTCCCCGCGTCCACGTTGAAGGACGCGTCGTACCAAACCCAGGCCGGGTTGCTGTTCGGATTACTGCCGGAGGGACCAAAGCCCAGTTGCGCGCGCAGGCTTTCCGTCGCGCCGGGCTGAATCGTCGCGCCGTCAATCCACACCTGACCGTAGGCATTGTCGGTGCGGTTAACCGCGCTGATGGTGTGAGTCATCGTGGGGGGCCATTGCAGGTTTGCCCAGCCGATGACCAGATGCGGGAGCGCGCTGACTTCGTTGGAATACGCGCTCTCGTTGCCGACCGAATCCAGTGACGTCACCACATAGAAATAGGTCTTTGCGTTCTGAAGACCGGTATCTGTGAAGGATGTGCCTGAAAGGGGACTGCCATTCACTTTGAGGAAACCGCCACCGCTCAACGGACTGCGATACACGTTGTAGCCCGCGGAGCCGCTGACGCTGTTCCACTCCAGGCTGACCGTCCCATTGCCTTCATTCGTCACGCGCAGGTTTGCGGGAGCCGCGGTCGGCTGCAGGTCAACAGTTCCGCTGAGGAACAACACCGCGCTCAACGGACCGATCGAGCCATTGATCGCGCCGTTCATGACCGTAATAGAACTCGCGCCGCCGGAGCCAACCGCATACGCTTTGTTCAGTGTGACGCCATCCGGCAGATAGCCCGCCACCGGGATCATGCCCGACTGTTCCTGACCGCTGCGGTTGACTATCACGAGCGCGGCTTGACTACCGGTCTTGCGCCCATACACCACAACGCCCGAAGCATCGTCCGCAAGCAAGATATTGAAATCGCCGTTGATCAAAACGCTGTTCGTTCTTCTAAGTGCGTTGAGCATCTGATAATGATCGAACATCGCCTGGTCGGGCGAGCCGCCTTTATCCGCCCATGGATAGGTGCGGCGGTCGTCGGGATCATCGTCGCCGGTGAGGGCAACTTCATCGCCGTAGAACACGGTTGGCGCGCCCGGCATGGTGAACTGGATCAGCGAGGCGATCCGCTGGCGTTGTTTCCCTTCAGCGACGTTCGCGGCGTTGAATTCCTTGTCGGCTCTGGTCTCCGCGCCGGGCGTCAACGCCCAGAGGATGCGCTCGGTATCATGGCTGTCGAGCAGGTTCATCAGCGAGTAGTACGCGGCATCCGGGTAATCCTCGCGGATGGATTCCATGCGGGAGGCAAATTCGGAGGGTGAAATGATGCGTCCGCTGTCGCCAAAGCCCTTTGAGTCGAAGTTCCCGTTTGTCAAGAATCCGATCACAGCGTCGCGCAGGCGGTAGTTCATGGTGGTGTCCAGCCGGTCGCCGCGCAGCATGCGCAGGAGCGTGCTGTCCTTTTGCCAGGTCTCGCTGATCAACAGCGCATCGGGCTTGGTTTGCTTGACCACGCCGCGGAAGGTTTCCCAATAACCGTTCGGGAAGGATGGATCGCCAGAGACATCCATGCGCCAGCCGCCCGCGCCCTGCCTCAGCCAGTATTTCGAAACGCTGTTGTTTCCAGTAAGGAAGTATTCCTGAACTTCGGGCAGATTCTTGTTGATGACGGGGATCGAATCGAAGCCGAACCAGCCGTCGTAGTTGGCGGATTTCGGCTGACCCGAACTGCCGACACAGGCTCCAGTACCGGGAGTCACGTCACGGAAAGTGAACCAGTTTCGATACGGGGATGAAGCGGACTCACACGCTCCCAAAGTCGGATAATGACCGTAGCGGTCGAAGAACGGGCTGTCGGAGGACAGGTGATTGAACACGCCATCCAGCACGATCTTCATGCCGCGCCGGCTGGCTTGTTTGACGAGGTTCTCCCAGTCCTTTCGCGTGCCGAAGTACGGATCAATCCTGTAGTAATCCTGCGTGTCGTAGCCGTGATTGGAGCCGCCGTCGAAGATCGGGTTGAAGTAGATGGTATTGACGCCGAGCGATTGCAAATAATCGAGATATTGCATGACGCCCATCAGATCGCCGCCGAAGTAATCGCGTCCACGCGGACCCTCGATGGTGGGACTCCAGGACGGGGGATTCGATTCGAATCTCCAGGGACAATTGGTCCCGGCATCCGAATAATTTCGGCAATAGCCCTCGGGCAGTGTACCCCACGGCAGTTTCAATACAGGCTCATCATAGCGGACGTCGCCGGTCTTCGGGTTGTTATTGGCGCGCCCATCGCGGAAGCGGTCCGGGAAGATCTGGTAGATGCTGGCGCTCTTCGCCCATTCCGGCGCGGTGAAGGCGGGGTCGTAGAACATGAGGGCGTAACTTCGATCCATCAAGTCTTCGGTCGTTGCACCGAGCCCGCCATCCAATGCGGCAGTGTTATCGGCATAGTAATCGGTGTCCGTGCCATCGGTGACGATGAAGCGATACCACAGGTTGTTCGGCGAAGTTTCCTTGAGCGCCGCCTGCCAGAAATCGCAGGTGAAATCACCGAGACCGGGCTGATAACACGAGACATCCGTCGCCGCGGGAGTCATGCGGATGATGCGCTGGGCGTTGGCGTTGATGTCGTACAGTCGCAGGGATACGCCGGTCACATCGTTGTGAAAGGTTCGGAAGCGGATCAGGACCTCGTTCCCGGCGGGAACCGCTCCGCCCGGTGCGCGATACAACAGGTCGCGGGAGTCGTGCCGCAATCCATCCCAGGCGATGTCGTTATCGGGCGCAAAGCCGGAAAGGATGGTGAGTACGTGCGTCACGGCATTGTATGAAAAGGTGACTTTGGCGTTGTCGAACGGCACGGTAAACGGGATGTTCGCTCCGTTCTGCACGCCGCCCTGGCCATAGTTCACATCCCAGTTTTCGTTGAGCGCCGCCTTGCCTTCGTAATTCCCGGCAGGCAGGGCGGTTGTCTCGAAGGTATAAATGCCGTCCTCGTCGGGATCCTGCAGCCACGAGCGCAGGCAGGACGGGTCCCAATCGCCATTGCACCCCAACTCGGACTGGAAATTACCCGGCACGACCGCGATCACGGAATTTTTGTTGTCGGTCACCCATTTGCTCTTCGGGTCGAAATAGAATTTGACCAACGAGCCATCGGCATTCAGGTTGATGTTCGGTCCATCACGCCGGGCAAACCTGCCATAGTTTTCGTCCCAACTATTGTTGAGGGCAACCTTGTATTCGTAACTGCCGGAAGGAACGATGAACGTGCGCTGGAAGACATCGTCCTCAGCGTCATAGTTAAGATAGGTTGCGGCGCAATCCGGCTGCCAGTCGCCGGGGCAACCCAGTTCATCCTGCAAACTGCCCACGAGCGTGACAGTGGTCGCAGACTGAACCTGGATTTCCAATATATGAGTAACCGAGTCATAGATGAAGGTGACTTTCGCTCCGTTGGAAGGAACAGAGAATGGAATATTGGCTCCATTCTGCACGCCACCCTGACCATAGTTCACATCCCAACTTTCGTTCAATGCCACCTTGGCTTCGTAACTCCCGGCTGGAAGCGCGGTCGTCTCGAAGGAATAGATGCCGTTCCCGTCCGGGTCCTGCAGCCACGAGCGCAGGCAGGACGGATCCCAATCGCCGGGGCATCCCAACTCGGACTGGAAACTGCCGGGCGCAACCGCGATCACGGAATTTTTATTGTCCGTGATCCAATGGGATTTGTGATCGTAGTAGAACTTGACGCTGGTATTTGCCCCCAAATTCAAAGCGATATTCGGACCATTCGGCTGGGCGTTTGCTCCGTAGTTCTCATCCCAGGTTCCGTTCAAGGCAGCTTTGTATTCCCAACTCCCCGCCGGGACGGAGAACGTCCCCTGCCAGACATCGTCCGAGGCGTCATGCGTTAGAAATGTGGCGGAACAACCGGGATCCCAATCCCCCGCGCATCCCAATTCCGATTGAAGCGACCCCACGAGCGTTACACTGGTCGGATTCGAAGTGTGTTCAGCCAGTACAGGCATCGGTCCAACCGCCCCTCCAAGAAAAGCCACCAGACTTACCACGGTGACCAGCAAACGGACTAATTCAAAACTCTTGGTGCGCATGGATATACTCCTCGAAATATGAATCTTTGATTCGTCTCATCCCACAGTTTGTATTTTACTCATTGCAGCCGCAGAGTCAACGTTCGGAATGCACCAATTGGTTATATGCCTGGCGAGGGCTGTCCAGCGGATGAGTAACCTGGGCAATTGCCGGTATAGTTTTCTCATTATCGCTTGACAAAAAGGAAAAAGTAGATCCTTCTCGGTAGAATT
>CAYQOF010000112.1:0-10111 GCA_964419035.1 uncultured Anaerolinea sp.
TATGGAAGTTTTCCCGCCCGCCGCTTTTTGCCTTCTGGTTCTATCCTCCCAGCGCCTCGTTCAACCAATCCAGGAATCCCTTCTCCTGCGGCTTGACCGTCGTGCCGAGACTCTCTGCCAGTTTCTGGAACAACTCGCGCTGTTCCTTGGTGAGTTTGGTCGGAATCGCCACATTGACGATGACCAGTTGGTCGCCGCGTCCGTTTCGGCGCAGATTAGGCACACCTTTGCCTCGCATGTGAAATACTCTCCCAGGTTGGGTTCCTGCAGGGATTTTCAACTTCTCTTCGCCGTCGAGGGTCGGCACTTCGATCTCTGCGCCCAATACCGCCTGTGCGACATTAATATCGAGATTCAAGAGAATGTCGTTATCGCGCCGCTTGAAGAATTGATGCGGTCGAACGTCCAGGACGAGGAACAGGCTTCCGTTCGGTCCGCCATAGACGCCAGGTCCGCCCTCGCCCGCCAGACGAATTTGTGTCCCGCCATCCACACCCGCAGGGATTTGCACTTTCTTCCTGACGGCCTTGCGTTCCAGCCCGCCGCCGCGGCAGGTCCTGCACGGCGAGGAAATCGTCTCGCCGCGGCCGTTACAGGTCGGGCAGGTCGCGGTCTGCACCATCTGACCGAGGAATGTCTGCCGCACCTGGCGCACCTCGCCCTGCCCGTTACAGGTGGAGCAGCGCACAGGCGATGTGCCAGGTTCCGCGCCCGAGCCATTGCAGCGCGAACACGTCTCCTCGCGCTGAAACTCGATCTCCCTTTCGACGCCGAAGACCGCCTCTTCGAAAGTCAACGTGACCTGCATCTGGAGGTCGCGTCCGCGGCGCGGCGAACGGCGCGAGGAACGTCCCGTCGCGAAGCCAAAACTTCCGAACAATTCCTCGAAGATGTCGTTGAAGTCCACGGTGTAATCGCGGAAGCCGCCCATGTTGCCCAGCCCCTCTTTGCCGAAACGGTCATAGCGGGCGCGCTTCTCGCGGTCCGACAGCACGCCGTACGCCTCGTTGATCTCCTTGAACTTTTCCTCCGCGCCGTCCTCCTTGTTCACATCGGGGTGATACTGGCGCGCGAGTTTACGGAACGCGGCTTTGATCCCATCGTCGCTCGCGTTCCGTCCCACGCCAAGGATGTCGTAATAATCGCGGTTGCTCATAACGGTCAAAGGTCTAAGGTCAAACGTCGAAAGTCATTTGACCTTAGACGTTCGACCTTAGACGGGCTACTCCTTTACCTCTCCATCCACAACTTCAGGTCCCTCGCTGGACGAAGAACCCGCCTCTCCCTCAGGGACGTTTGGATTCTGGTAAACAGCCGCCCCGATCTTTTGAATCGATTCGCCCAACGACTCCGCCGCGGCTTTGATCGCGGACACGTCCTCGCCCTCCGCGGCTTTCTTCACCTCCGCGACCTTGGTCTCGATTTCGGATTTGGTTTCTGCTGGCACTTTTTCACCGAATTCACGCAGCGCCTTCTCCGCCGCATAGACCGTGTTATCTGCATGGTTGCGCGCTTCGATTAAGTCCCTGCGTTTGCGGTCTTCCTCCGCATGCGCTTCCGCGTCCTTGCGCATCTTTTCCACTTCCGACTCTGAAAGGCCCGAGGAGGCAGTGATGGTGATGTGCTGGGAACGACCCGTGGCTTTATCCGAAGCGGTCACTTTCAGAATGCCGTTCGCGTCGATATCGAACGTCACTTCGATTTGCGGCATTCCGCGCGGCGCGGGCGGGATTCCATCCAGGATGAATTTGCCGAGGGATTTATTATCCATCGCCATCGGGCGTTCGCCCTGCAGTACGTGAATCTCGACTTGAGTCTGGCTGTCGCTGGCGGTCGAGAAGACCTGGCTACGACGCGTGGGAATGGTCGTGTTGCGTTCGATTTGCGATGTGGCTACTCCGCCCAATGTTTCAATCGAAAGAGTCAGAGGCGTCACGTCGAGAAGCAAAATGTCCTTTACCTCGCCGCCGAGCACGCCCGCCTGAATCGCCGCGCCGATGGCAACGACTTCATCAGGGTTGACTCCCTTGTGCGGTTCCTTGCTGAAAAAGGCGCGGACGCGGTCCTGCACAGCAGGCATACGCGTCATGCCGCCGACCATCACCACCTCGTGGATGTCACCCGCGGTCAATCCAGCGTCGGCAAGAGCCTGTTTAACGGGAGCAATCGTTCGGTCCACGAGATCCGCTGTCAATTGTTCGAGTTTGGCGCGGGTGAGAGTCATCACGAGGTGCTTGGGTCCGCTTGCGTCCGCGGTCAGATACGGGAGGTTGATCTCGGTCTGCATCGTCGTCGAGAGTTCGATCTTGGCTTTTTCCGCGGCTTCCTTCAAGCGCTGCAATGCCTGGCGGTCGTTGTGCAGGTCAATGCCGTTGTCCTTTTTGAACTGTTCGATGAGGTAATCCATGACGCGCAAGTCGAAATCGTCGCCGCCGAGGAAGGTATCGCCGCTCGTGGCGCGGACTTGAAATACGCCGTCGCCCACGTCGAGGATGGAGATGTCGAACGTGCCGCCGCCGAGATCATAGACCGCGATGATTTCGTTTTTCTTTTTATCGAGTCCATACGCAAGCGATGAAGCGGTCGGCTCGTTGATGATGCGCAGCACTTCGAGACCCGCGATCTTGCCCGCGTCCTTTGTGGCGTTGCGCTGTGCGTCGTTGAAATACGCAGGGACGGTAATGACCGCCTGCGTGATCGGCTCGCCGAGGTACGCCTCAGTGTCGCGTTTGATCTTCGCCAGGATCATTGCCGAGACCTCGGGCGGGGAATAATCCTTTTCGTCGAGCTGCACGCGCACATCGCCATTCGGGGCCTCGTTGACCGCGTACGGCACGCGCTTGCGGGTTCGCTCCACTTCGGGATCGTCCGCCTTGCGCCCCATGAACCGCTTGACTGAAAAGATCGTGTTCTGCGGATTGGTGATCGCCTGATTGCGCGCCACGCGTCCCACCAGACGCTCGTGATTTTTATTCACCGCCACAACCGACGGGACGAGTCGTTCGCCTTCCGCGGAGGGAATTACAATCGGTTCGCCGCCCTGCATCACCGCCGCAACGGAGTTGGTCGTGCCAAGATCTATGCCTATGATTTTCGCCATGATTGCTCCTTGATTTTGTCAAAGGTCAAAAGTCGAACGTCGAAAATCTTTTGACCTTTGACGTTTGACCTTCGACCGAATTTATTGCGCCACCCTCACGAGGGCAGGTCGTATCACGCGTTCGCCGAGCATGTACCCGTTTTGGACGACCGCGATCACATGTCCGCTTTGCACGCCGTCGGCGGGTTCGTGCGAAATCGCTTCGTGGAAGTTCGGGTCGAACTCCGTGCCCTCGGCTTCGATGCGCTTCACACCTTCCGCTTCGAGAATGGAAATCAGTTTCTTGTGGATCAACTCGATGCCGCTGATCCACGCGCCCGTATCGGACGGTTTGTTTTGCAGGGCGCGCTCCAAATCGTCGAGGATGGGCAACACCTTTCTGACGATGTCGCCTTTCATCGAAAAGTACATTGCATCGTTATCGCGCTCGATGCGCTTTTTGTAATTCTGAAAATCTGCCTGCGAGCGCATCCACGAATCCTTGTATTCGGATGCCTGAGTCTGCACCTCTTCGAGTTGCTTCTTCAACGCCTCGATCTCCGCCGCGAGTTGTTCGCCGCTTTCGGGCGTGACCACCGCTTCAGCCCGGGTCTCGTTAATTTCTTCCTCGTGTTTGTGTTCTTTATGATGTTTTTTCTTTTCAGTCATGCTTTCACTCTCACTCTATTGTCATTGCGACCTTCGGGAATCGATCCCCAAATGTACAAGGAGATTGCTTCGTCGCTTCGCTCCTCGCAATGACATGATTATGATTTATTCACCAGCAATGGTATCGTTTACCAGATCGCTCAACAATCCCGCGACGTAGCGCACGGTTGGGATGGTACGCGCGTAGGACATGCGCATCGGTCCCAGCACGCCCAGTGTCCCTGTTGCCAGACCTGGGACGCCGTAACGCGCGATGACCATCGAACACTGGCGCAGTTCCTCCCATCCGCCTTCGCCGCCGATGAGGACTTGCAGTCCGCCCACGTTGCTGTTGGTGGAGGCGCGAGCCATCAAGTCCTGCAAAGTTGAGCGCTCCTCGAAGAGACGCAGCGTGCGGCGCGCCTCATCGGATTCTGAAAACTCGGGTTCCGCCAGAACATTGGTCAAGCCATCGGTGTAAATCTCGCCAGAGACGCGGTCTGCAGTACGGCGCATATCCTGCGCGATGAGGATCAGGATGTCCTGGTCGAGCGCGTCGGAGCGGGCCGGGAGGGAGGAAATCGCGTCCACCGCCAGACCAGCCAGAAGTGAGTTGAGACGCGAGGCGGTCTGGCTGAGTCGCTCCTGCGAGACGGGTTCCGCCAGGGTTAAAATCTGCTGGCTGACCTCGCCTCCCACCATCACGAGGACCATGAGCACCTGCCGTCCCTGCGTGGAAATCAGTTCGACGTGCTTGTATCTTGACTGTTCTGCATGAGGCGCGGTGACAACCGAAACGCCCTGCGATTGATGCGCAAGGATGGACGCCGCGAGGGTCATCCATTGGTCAACATCGGGGCGGGACTGGTGGAATTGATGCGAGATCGTACGCTGAACTGATTCGGGAAGTTCAGCCTGATTCATCATCTGGCTGACGAAATAACGATAGCCTTCTTCGGTCGGGACGCGCCCGGCGGAGGTGTGCGGCTGGCGCAGATAACCCAACTCAGTGAGTACAGCCATCTCGTTGCGGATCGTGGCGGATGACAGGTTGATGCGATAATGCTCCGCCAGCCGTTTCGAGCCGACAGGCTGGGCAGATTCGATATAGTCGCGTATGATGAGAAGAAGAAGGGTCTTCTGGCGTTCGGTCAGTTCCGGCATGTTCTTCACACAATTAGCACTCTCGCGTCGAGAGTGCTATCCAAGCAGAAACAATAATAACATGCGCAAAACTGTAACGTCAATAAGAGAAGTATAAGAAAAACCCATCGCTCTCGAAAGCAATGGGCTGTGTGATGTTTTCATTTGAACTATGGACTTTGCGCAGGACGCCAGGCGGGATCGAAATCAATGGCGGGATCATTCGTCAGGCGCGTCCGGTTGCCGTCTGCGACGCTCAGATAATAAATTTCCCGGTTGCCGTCGGTGTTATCCATGCCTTCGTAGACCAGCCAGGATCCATCCGGGGAAAACTTAGCGTCCTCGAGCGGTCGCGGATAGTCCAGACGGACGGAATCTATTGTCCCGAGGTCTGCGTAGCGGACATTCATCAACCACGGGCGGACGATCGCCGGCGGCGGGTTGCGTTGACTGAAATAGATCAACTCCCCGTCCGTGGACCAGAAGGGCAGATAGTCCCACAGTTGCGTTCCACTTCGGGCAACCTGGACGGCGTTCTGTCCGGTATCGTCCATGACCCAAATCTGATACGCGCCGAAGCGCTTCACGGTATAGACGATCCGGTCTCCCGATGGCGACCAGGCAGGTTGACTGCTTCCCTCGAGACCACCGCCGGAGGAGGTTGTCAAACGTACGACTGCCCGGCTTTCAAGGCTAATTACAAAGACCTCCCGCCGTCCATCGCGCAGGGATGTAAAAGCGATCCGCGTTCCATCCGGCGACCAGGCTGGTTCGAAATCGGAACCGGGGGCAGCCGTCAGAGGCATCAGGTTCGTTCCATCCGCATTGATCAGATACAAACTCGAGTCCCTGTAATATGCATTATCGTAGAACTCGCTGCGCGCCCGGCACGGAGAGATAAACACGATCTGCAATCCATCCGGCGACCAGGCAGGCTGGCACGCGCCGTTTTCCAGCTCGGTGAGCGCAACCAGACCAGCGCCATCCGTATTGACAAGATAGATCTGCGGCAATCCCGAACGCGTGGATGCAAATGCGATCTGACCTCCGCCTCCCAATGGCGTGGCAACAGGTATGGCAGTGTTCGCCGGCGTGGCAGTGATATCTACAACCGGCGGCAGTGTCAGCGTTGGTCTGGGAGTGACGGTAAACGTGGCGCTGGGCGCGAGGGTTTCAGTGACTTCGGCGGTCGCGGTGGCAGTCGGAACGTCGGTATGCGTGGGAATGAACGTCGGCGTGCTCGATGGAGCAAGCAGGGCAACCGGCACAATGGACATGACGTATGGCGGCACAAACTGCGGCATGAACCGCACAACACCGACGAACCCCGCGGCAAACAGAAAGAGCAACCACAGGAAAACCGATAAAAGGCGGTTCTTTCTGCGTTTCCTGCGCGGCTTGAAGACCGGCGGCTCCTTCACGGAGGACTCGTTCCTTCCAGCCGCAGGAACGGACTGGGAGACTTCTCTTTCGATTGAGTTCTGCCTGTTCGACAGCACAGGTTCGGGCGGCGGAGGCTGGATCACATAATCGCCCGGCAAACGCTGGGTCTTGGACTTGGAGCCCAGCAGGGCGCGCTTGAAATCCTCCGCGGTCTGAAATCGGTCCGCCGGATCAATGCCCATTGCTTTTTCGATTGCCGCAGCAAGGCGACGCGTGACCTTGCTGTTGCGTTTGCGCAGCGGGGTGAGTTGCGTGTTGTCCATGGCGCGCGCCAAGCCGTCTTCCGGGATGATGCCGGTCAGCGCGGCATACAGCGTGGCGCCAAGCGAATAGATGTCCGTGCGCGGGTCGGTGCGCGCGGCGCCATATTGTTCGGGCGGTGAATACCCCGGCGTCATGGCGCGCGCGCCGGTCGTCGTTGCCTGGCTTCCATGCAGCACCTTGGCAAGACCAAAATCCACCAGAAAGATGTGACCATCGGGTGTGATCTTCACATTGCCCGGCTTGAGGTCGCGGTGCAGGATCGGGGGCTTGCGTGTGTGCAAATAGGTGAGGGCGTCGCAGATCGCCGCGCCCAGCAGGATGGCTTCATCTTCCTGGATGTTGCCGACGCGTTCCATACGCTGGCGGAGGTCCTCACCCTCGATGTAGTCCATGACGAGATACTGCCCCTGCTCGCCGATCACGAAATGGTCGGTGACGCGCGGCAGGTTGGGGTGGCGCAGGTTTGCCAGAATCACAGCCTCAAGGCGGAACTGGCGCGCGTATTCGTCGGTCGTGAACAGGTTCTCCTTGACCGCCACATCCACGCCCAGGTTTTCATCCACCGCGCGATATACGGAACCCATGCCGCCCTGCCCGAGAATCTCAACAATGCGATATCGTTTGTGCAGCAACGCGCCGCGTTCAAGTGTCATTGAATAGAAGAAACTCCCATAAGATAAGTACCAGATTTGGGATTATATCAGAGCCGCACCCTACATATTGGCTTTGTCAGCCAGTTTGATACGAAAAAATAACCATGGCGCGCCGCCTGCAACCCAGAACCCCACCAGCGTGTAGCGCACATATCGCAGGATATATGAAACCAGGTCGGCGTTATCGGGAAAGACCTGCCCAAGCCCCATCCACAGGATGACGACCCCGATCAAACCGACGAGATAACGAAAGACACGCTTCACCACCGGACCCGAAGCCTGATACCCGCCCCGGGACATGATCCACGCCGCTCCCACTGCCAGCCCGAAGAACGTCGCGCCGGAGGTGATGAATCCCTCGATCGAAACGGGATCAGGCAGGGGTCCCGCGCGAAGCGCATTCTCCCTCCATTCCTCCGGGAACACATACCCGCCAAAACGCGCCGCGCTCAGCACGCCCAATGCGATCAAAACAAGCGAGATGACGAAGGCTGTGAGCATCTGTCGCGGAAGCGCCTGGCTCTTGAACCATGCAGCGACCGCATCCGCAAAACGGATGAATGCCCACAAGACCGCCGCGCCGATCAGCCAGCCCAGGATCACATCGTGGGCAAAATGTACGCCGAGATAGAGCCGCGAGAATCCGATAAAGGATATGAGGAGGATTGCCATTGTCCACACCCATGTTTTGCGGATAAACGAAGCAATGATCCCCCACACACTTACAGCATTCTGCGCGTGACCGGAGGGAATTCCAAACGAAGACTCCGCCGCGAATGGGATTACCTTGTCGCTGACCCAGTACGGGCGCGGACCGGCAAACCACAGTTTGAAAATCGAGTTCAAAGAGACGCTTGTGATCAGGATGAACCCAACGCGCAAACCCAGGCTGGCGTTCAGCGACCAGTAGATCAAGGGGAGGACAAGAAAGAAGAAATCCTCCGTGCCAAGAAAAGAAAAGAACTTCATCGGCGCTTCGAGCCATCCGCCGAGCGATTGAATGGCAACAATCAAATCAACTCCATTTTGAACGAGACTGGTCATTGTTTCTCTCCTTTGTGCTGTGTATAAAACCCCTCTCCGGTATTTGACGATCCATCCTCTTAATTGTACACTCATAGCATGGAAAAGTCATCCGCGCCACGCCGCTGGGATTGGGCATCGGTTATCCTGTTGTTCATCCTCCTGCAAATGAACGCCGCGCGCCTGCTCGCCACGAATTGGACGCCGCACCTGGATTTCATGCAGACATTCACTTCCATGGGCATATCGCTTGGCTTGGCGCTGGGGTACAGTCAATTCACGCGCAAGACTGCCCGCTGGCTATCCTTCCTGTACATGCTCTTCATGCTCCCCCTGCAATGGACGTTGATCTTCGACGAAGGGGTGTCGCTCGAAGAGCGCCTGCTCAGCATCGGCGGACGCCTGCTCTTTTCGATCTCCGAATTCTTTTCGCGCCGTCCGGTGGAAGATCCGTTGTTCTTTATCGCCATCATGTCCGTCACCTTCTGGATATTGTCCGCTTCCGCCGGATTCCGACTCGTGCGGGATCAAAATTTCCTGGCTGTTACGCTTCCCTCCGCCATCGGTCTGCTCGTCATCCAAAACTACGACAACGTGCAGGATCGGCTGTGGTTCATCGCACTCTTTGCCTTCTTCGCCCTCTGCCTGTTGGGGCGCCTGAACTTTTTGCACAGCCAGAAACTCTGGAAGGAAAAGCGCGTTTTTCTCTCACCCGAAAACAACACGGACCTGGCAAGCGGCATGGCGATTGCCGCAGGGCTGATCATCCTCCTTGCATGGAACATACCTCACTCCGTTTCCAGCGTTGACGCCGCCCGGCAGGCATGGAGCCGCGTCACCAAACCCTGGACGAACTTCACCGAAAGAATGCAAAACGCCGTCAGCGCGCTCAGAGCGACCGGCGTTGGTAGATCCACTGAATTATTCGGCACCGAGCTCGAACTCGGACTCGGCTTCCCGCTTTCGGAATCGGTCATGTTCACCGTGCAGGCTCCCGAACTGCCTGCCAGTGAAAGACCGCCGCGTTATTACTGGCGCGGACGCGTATACGATTACTTTCTCGACGATCAGTGGTACATCACCGGAACCACCCGCCAGGAATTCTCGCCGCTGGAGGGAGGTCTGTCCATTGCAGACGCGGAAGGCGGCACCCCAAGACGGTTCGTGTTCAACACAGGCGAAACGATGTTTTCGCTGATCTACGCGCCATCGCAACCCGTCTGGATCAGCCGCCCCGGGACCTATCTTGCCGCGCCCGCAGGCGGAAACGACGACATTGTCACCTGGAATGTTTCCACCGCGCTCCAGCCCGGCGAAACCTACCAGGTGGATGCCGTGTTGAGCAACCCCAACATCCAGGAGCTGCGCGCAGCAGGTACCGAATATCCTGAGTGGGTCACGGAAAAATACCTGCAACTGCCCGAGGATTTCTCCCCGCGCATCCGCGCACTGGCAATGGAGGTCGCCTCCAATGCTGAAACGCCATACGACAAAGCAGCCGCCATCACGCGCTACCTGCGCGAGACAATCGAATATGCGCCCGGCATCCCCTCTCCTCCTCGAAACAGCGACCCGCTCGAATGGGTATTGTTCGAATACAAACAGGGTTATTGCGTTTATTACGCCTCGGCGGAGATTCTCATGTTGCGCGCACTGGGAATTCCAGCGCGCATGGTGGTCGGATTTGCACAGGGAGAGGGCTCCGCGGGCGTACCCGAATTTGCCGGGACGGAGGAGGGCATCAGCCCAAACACATATACCGTCCGCCAACGCGACGCGCACGCTTGGCCCGAGGTCTACTTCCCCGGCATTGGCTGGGTGGAATTCGAGCCGACCGGCGGTCAACCGGATCTTAGCC
>CAYQOF010000113.1:0-10077 GCA_964419035.1 uncultured Anaerolinea sp.
CAAAGTCCAAATTTCCAAATCTTTTTCTCAAGATCTATAGAACCCCTCACCGCATTACATTCGCCCCCCTCGTTTTCCTCCAAAGGCACAGAGGGTTGCTTCCGTTTATGAAGATACGGACAATGCACTTCAGAGCAGGGCTAAAACATCCCCCGCTCTTCGAAGCCGCTCCAGCGCCTTTTCCCGCCCGATCACTTCCATGCTCTCGAATAGCGGCGGGCTGACCTTCTGCCCGGTCACTGCCACGCGCAAAATCCCAAAAACCTGGCTCGCGCTGAAACCAGACTCCTCGACATATTCTCGCATCGGCGGCTCAGCGATGGCGTGGGTAAATTCGGGAAGGGATGCGAGGATTTCATACGCTTTGCGTGCGATCTCAGCGGACTGCCTTGCATCAAGCCCTTTTGCAATGAGGTCTTGGGGATTCGGCTCAACCGTCCCCCTGAAGAAGAAACCCGCGAAGGCAATTGCATCGTCCAACGTGACAAGTCGCTCACGGATGAGGGGTGTCACTTTGAGAAGAGTCTCATCGTTCACCGCGAACCCGGCGTCGGTGAGGAAAGGTTTGATGCTGCGCGCCAGGTCCTCGGTCGGCAGGAGGCGGATGTGGGTTCCGTTGAAGTGATCCAGTCTCTGGAAGTTGATCGCGGCGGGAGACGGGGTCAATGAGTTAATATCGAATCGTTCGATCATCTGGCGGAGAGTCATCACATCGTCTTCCGCGACGCCCCAACCCATGAGAGCGATCCAGTTCAGGACGCCTTCAGGGATGTACCCCAAATCTTTCATGTCGTCCACGAAGATCGAGTGACCGTCGTTCATGGCGGCGGCTGTGTCGCGTTTGCTCATCTTGCCCCTGCCGCTTGGCTTGAGGAAAACAGAGAGATGAATCCAGACCGGCTCTTCCCAGCCGAACGCGCGCACGATGTTCACGTGCAACGGAAACGTGGACAGCCACTCCGAGCCGCGCAGGACGTGCGTGATCCCCATTTCGTGATCGTCCACCATCGCGGCGAGATGATACGTGGGCAAACCGTCGGATTTCATCAGCACGTAATCATCGAGGTGTCTGTTCTCGGTCACAATGTCACCGCGCAGATGATCGTGCGCAGTCGTCGAACCCTCGTACGGCATCTTGAAGCGGATGACATATTTCTCGCCGGAGGCGACGCGGCGCGCGGCTTCGTCAGTTTCGATTCTCCTGCACAACCCGTCGTATCTGACTCGATCCACCTTTTGCGCCTCCTGCTCCTTGCGCATTTGCTCGAGTCGTTCGGGCGTGCAAAAACATGGATACGCCGCACCTTTTTCGACCAGAATTTTTGCATAATGCTGGTAGATTTCCCGCCGCTCGGTTTGGCGGTAGGGTCCGTGTCTGCCTCCATGCAGCGGGGACTCGTCGGGAGTGATTCCCAACCAATCCAAGGATCGCATGATTTCCTCTTCCGAGCCGGGAACGAAGCGTTTTTGGTCGGTATCTTCCAGACGCAGGATGAATTGTCCGCCGGTCTTACGCGCGAGCAGGAAATCGAACAATGCCGTGCGGGCGCTTCCCAGATGGAAACGCCCGGTCGGCGACGGAGCCATGCGTGTTCGAGCGGGTTTTTGGTTCAAGAATTCATCTCCGAAATTAGAAATCCAATTGCCTGTGCCGCATGGCGACACTTTCGACCAGACCGATGCCCAGCATCAACGAGGTAAGACCGCTGCCTCCATAACTGATGAACGGCAATGGCAGCCCCGAAACCGGTACAATGTTCAGATTAACTCCGATGTTGACCATTCCCTGGAAGAAGATCAGGGTTGCCACACCGTAGGCGATGGTCATGCCCGCCACATCGCGCGCCTTTTGCGCGGCGCGCAGGCACCTCCAGACGATCAACATGATGATGATAATCACGAGCGCCGCCCCGACCAGACCGAACTCTTCCGATATGGCGGAGAAGATGAAATCCGTGTGGCGCACCTTTAGGAAGCGCAGCTGCGTCTGCGTGCCGTGGCCGTACCCCTGACCGAACAATCCGCCGGAGCCGATGGCAATAAGGGCTTGCTGCACGTTATACGTCGCGCCGAAGGTCGCGTCCGGGTCGGGCAGGATGAAGTTGGCGATGCGCTGCTGCTGGTATTCCTGCATGAACGGGATGCGAATGTTCAGCGAGGAAAGCACAACGATGGTCCCGACCCCAAGGATGGCTATGCTTCCGAACAGTGCCAGATGTTTCATCTGTATGCCATTGAACCAGAGCAGTGAAGCAAGGATCACCATGAGGACGACCACATTGCTCAAATTGGGTTGGAGGAGGATCCAGATGGCGAGACCGAACACCCACAGGAACGCAACGAAGATCCAGCGCAGGTCGCGCGGGCGATCCTGCGTCTTCTCGAAATAGCGCGCCAACAAAAGAATGGCGGCGATCTTGGCGAACTCCGTCGGTTGGACGAACAGCACGCCCACCTGGAACCAGCGCGCCGCGCCGAACACCGCCTGCGCGCTGAGAAACAGGGAGAACAGCAGGATGCTCATCACAATAAAGATCGGGCGGTATATCGCCATCCAGAAGCGATAGTCAACCACCGCGACGACGAAGATGAGCACCAGCCCGGCAAGGGCAAAATAGATCTGCCGATTGATGAGGGGCAGTAATTCCTCGTTCCCCGCCACTGCCGAACGGATCATGGTCGTGCCGAAAGCAGTGGCGAGAACCACTGCGCCCAGCAACCAGAAATCAAAATATCGCCATGAAATATCACGAAGCATTCGTTACTTGCGGGTCTTTCTTGTTGCGCGGCGGCGCGGCGCGGCTTTCAAGGGGATGTCTGCCACGAGTCTTTGTGAGCGTCCATCATGCTCCACCCCGAAACGCATGGACTTCACGTCAATCTCGACGTGACGGCTGATTGTCGCGATCAAATCGTCTCGAAGCGACTCAAGTTCGGCTGGAGTCAGATCCGTGCGGTCATGGATCAGGACGAGTTGCAGGCGCTCCTTGGCGCTGTCTGCACTGCTTTTTCTTCCAAATAATCTCTCGAAGAAACCCATGTCACCTCCTCCCCGCCAGACGCTGAATGCGTTCCCATAAACTGCCCGAACTATCAAGGTCAAGGAAGGGCACCTGCTCACCCCTCATGCGCTTTGCGATGTTGCGGAAAGCCTGCCCCGCCCTGCTTTTTGCATCGAAAGCGACCGGCGCGCCGCGATTCGAACCGACGATGACATTTTCGTCTTCCGGCACGATGCCGATCAACTCGATGGCAAGCAGATCGAGCACATCGTCCGCGGAGAGCATGTCGCGGCTTCTTACAAGCGCGGGATTCAAGCGATTGATGATGAGCGACGCCGGTCCTTTCTCCTCCGCTTCGAGGATGCCGATGACCCGGTCCGCATCCCGCACCGCGCTGACCTCGGGGTTGGTGATCACAAAAACGCGGTCCGCGGCGGCGATGGCATTGCGGAAGCCGCGCTCGATGCCGGCGGGTGAATCGATCAACACGAAGTCGCACTCGTTACGCAAGTCTTTTACCAGGCGATTCATATCGCTGGCAGAGACCGCATTCTTATCGCGCGTCTGGGCGGCGGGAATCAGGTACAACCCCGGCAATTTTTTGTCGCGTATCATCGCCTGTTTCAAACGGCATCTGCCTTCGATCACATCCACAATATCGTACACGATGCGATTTTCCAGCCCCAGTACCACGTCGAGGTTGCGCAAGCCGATATCGCCGTCAATGCAAACGACCTTCGAGCCATCCATGGCAAGGGCAACTGCAAGGTTCGCGACGGCTGTGGTCTTACCCACCCCGCCCTTGCCCGATGTGATTGTGACGACTTGTGCTGGCATGAAATTTTCCTGTGAGTGTAAGTTTCGGCGGCTGGGCTGTTTTGGGTAATTAGCCGGGCGACCAGAATTCAATCTGCAACATCCCTTCACGGTTAATGCGTACGATCTCGGGCTTCGGGCTTCCATGGGATCTCAACGCGGCGGAGACTTCATCTGCAATACGCAATTGGGTGGGAGAAAGGTCGAGGGCGCAGATCAGGGCATCGCGGCTGCCTTTCGACCCGGCGTGCACCATGCCGCGCAAACGACCCCAGACAATGACGTTTCCTTCTGCAACGATCTCGGCGCCGGGATTGACATCGCCCAAAACAACGATGTGACCCGCAAATTCGACCCGCGTCCCGGAACGAAGGGTGCGATTGAGAAATAAAGCCGTCTCTTCGCCCAGGTCTTCCACTGAGAACTGACGCAATTCTTCAGGTCTTGGCTTGGAAATACGGGTCGCCAGTCCAAGCAGTTGCGCAGTTTGTTCGGTCGTGGGCGATTCGCTGATCACCGCCCAAAGATGAATGCCTCGCTCCGAAAGCAGGTCGCGGAGTTCAACCAGTTCATTGACGCGCAGGACCTGGCTTGTGACATCCAACGCCAGCCGGGCTCCCTGAAAGAACGCCGGTTGCGCATCCACACGGGCGATCAGTGCGGCGCGCTGCACCTCCCACGGGGCATCATCCAATGAGACGAGCAATCCGTCGCGCAAGCCTTTGATCTGGATCAATGAATTCGCCTCATTCATGCGATCAACCATTTTGAATTGGCGAATTATAGCATGAAGTCCATCGAGGTTTTCTCATCCACCGCCGTTCTGGGCAATATCAATGGCTTTGAGTTCGAAATATGCCTGCAGCACACGCGCGACAATAGGTGCGGCGACGGTTCCGCCTTCACCGCCGTTGTAAGCGAAGGCTATCACGATAATCTCCGGGTCGTCATGCGGCGCGTAAGCCAGCGTCCACGCGTGTGTGGGCCAGGCGCCGAATTGACAGCGGTTCGCGGCGCGCGCCACGTCATCGCAATACTCGGCTGTGCCGGTCTTGCCGGCCACCGCAATCGCCAGGGGAACCTCCACATTGAATACCCTATACAACGTTCCCTGTGGATTGGATGTAACGGCAAGCCGCATCCCGGTCCGTACCGCCTCGACGGTTTCCGGACGAACGATCTTTGTATTCCCGGTCTCATCACAATAGCCGACCTCGCAACTGAACTCTTTGATCTTCGGCGTTTCGGTGATATCCCATTTCAAATTGGGAGTGAACGGCGAAATTTGATAACTTCCCGGAGGAGGCGAGGCACGCGGGTTATCGAGGTCTGCGGGATCAACCCACATCTGCCTGACCCTGCCGGCCCGATCCGTTACTTCCCGCACCTCGTAAACCGAAAAATCACTGGGATCGAACCACATGGGAACGACAAGGCCCTCGTCATCAAGGACTTCGCGCACGATGGTCGGCTGCATCAGTTTGCCTCGGTTGGCAATCGCCGCGCCGGACATGAGCACCTGCAGAGGAGTGCCGAGCACATATCCCTGACCTACACTGCCGATGTACGTATCGCCCGTTGACCAATTCTCGCCGGTGTTGATGCGCTTCCACTGTGGCGAAGGGATCAGTCCATCCTCCTCACCGGGCAGTTGGATGCCGGAATGCGCGCCAAATCCCAACGCGCGCGCATACTCGCCGAGGCGGAAGATTCCAAGACCCTCCGGGATTTCATCCTCAAAGCCGCCGCCGAGTTTGTAGAAACACACGTTGCTGGAATAGGCAATGCACTGGAGGAAGTTCAGCGCCCCAAAGCCAGCCTCGTTGATCACGCCGCGGCGTTCATAGATCCAATCCACGAACGGGCGCACATTGACGCCTTCTATACACGGGTCGTTTGGGGAGAACCTCTCGCACAGCACCAGCCTTCCGGGCGTCTGCACGATTTTTTCGTAATCAATCACGCCTTCATTGAAGGCGCCCGTGGCGGTGACAATCTTGAAAACGGAACCGGGAGGGAGTTCGGCGGTGATCGCATTGTTTACGAGAGGACGGCGCGGATCTTCGATGAGTTGTTCGTAGTAATAACCTGGAATATAGCGCGCCATACGGTTGTTCTCGAACGTCGGGTAGGAGACCATCGCCAGTATCTCGCCCGTCTTTGGGTTCATCGCGATCACCACGCCGCTCGAGATGCGGATCGTCCCCAAATAGGTGTTCCAGTAATTGCTCTCTTCGATGAATGCGGCCTCCGCCGCTTTTTGCAGGCGCGTATCAATGGTCAATACAATATTCTTTCCCGGAGCAGGCGGAATGGGTGGTTCGAGGTTGCGAAGTTCCTGACCCGCCACATCCACCTGGACGACGCGCCTTCCATTCCCGCCCAGCAAAATATCGTCGAGCGAGGTCTCGACTCCGGAGTAGCCGATCTTGTCGCGGTTGGGGAGAAAACCTCGCTCGCGGTAGTCAGTTTCCAGGGCTGCGGGAATCGGTCCCAAAAATCCCACGATATCGGCGGTCACGGAGCCGGTCGGGTAATCCCGCACAGGTTCGATCTCGATGGAGACGCCGGGCCAGTCCACTGCCCGCTCACGGATGACACGCGCCAAGCCATCTCCAATATTGCATTTGATACGCGCCGGGCTGAATGGGGCGTTGGATTCGCCCAGTTCCACGATCTGTGCAATGCCCGGGCCGGGCACACACGGCGCGAAAAGTTTCGCGAACTCCACATCCCCCTCATTGACCGGCATGTCGAGCAGGGCTGACAACTCACGATAGATCTTTTGGATATCACCCGGGTCACCGGGCAATCTCGCCGGGGTGATCACCACGTTATAGGATGCGATGTTGCGCGCAAGGATATAACCGTTGCGGTCATAGATGATGCCGCGCGAAGCCGGTTCGCTGATGGTCACTGTGTAGTTATCAACAGCCTGGATTGCCCAGGTCGTCTCCTGCAACACCTGCAGGTTGAACAACCGAAAGCCGATCACGCCGATCACCAGGACGATCAAGCCGTAGACGACGATCACGCGCCACACGGGAATTTCATATCTGTTCACCAATCCCGAACTCATTCGACCTCCAGGGAGGGATACGTCCATCCTGCAAGGTCGCGCATGATCGCGTAGACGGGGATCGCAAACAGCATGTTAAGCAGGATGCCCGGCAGAACGATCAATCCCAGCGCGTCGTTCAACTCAAGAGGGACGCCCGTCAAACGCAAAACACCCAACGATAAAAGATTCACGAGGATCGTTCCAATAAAAGTGACGCTGAACATGGCAAGCAGGGGAGCCTGCCAGACGCGGCGTTGCAGTGCCTTTGCCAGAGCCACCACCGCCAGATAGCCCAATACAGGAACGAACAGCGGGATGCCCGAAACAAAGCCCACCATCAACCCGGTAGCGACCGCCCAATGCCACGCGGATTCGACCTCCTCCTGTAAAGCCCAGGCCGCAAGCATGATCAGCGGCAGATCCGCAAAACCGGATAGAAGCGTGATGCGGCTGACGATCGCGGTCTGCATCATCACAGCCAGAATAATGACAGGAATTGCCAGTAAATTTCGCATTCTATTGGAGGGGGATCAGCGGGGAAATATCCACAGGTCGGAAATTCGTAATCACCAGCACAACCTGCAGCCGTTCGAAGTCCACCGAGGGCTGCACGCTGGCGATCTGGAACAGGTCGAGGTCGCGCGCGCGCGCGTTGATCACCTGCCCCACAATCAGGTCCGGGGGATAGCCCCCGCCCAGGCCGGAAGTAAGCACCAGGTCCCCCCGTTCAACAGATTCATCCTGCGGGATCAGTTCGAGTTGTAGATCGCCGGTCACCGAACCGATGAGCGAAGCGTCCGCTTCGGCGTTTTGGAGGCGGACATTGACGCGGGATGCGGGATCGGTGATCAGCTGGACTCGAGCCGCATCCGCGATGACCGCATCCACCCTGCCGACCAAGCCCTGATACGTCACGACCGGCATCCCGCGCCGGAGACCGTCGTTCGAGCCGCGGTCAATGATCACGTAATGAAGGAATGGGCTTGGGTCGCGTCCGATGACTGTGGCGCTCGCGTATGAGGTGGTCGTCGGGCCTGCGCGCATGAAGTCCACCAGCGCCGCCAGCACCTGCGTTTCGCTGACCTGTTGTTCCAGTTGGATGACCTGTCCCTGCAGCCTGGCAAGTTCGGACTCGAGTTCCAGGTTGCGCTGCCGAAGGGAGGCAACGTCGCGCGGCGCGGTGAAAAAATCCTGCAATGCGACAAAGCGGGAGGAAAACCAGGTTTGCAGGGAAACCAGGGAACCGGTAAACGTATTGGAGGCTGTGCTGAAGTAGCCGCCCAGGGCGAGCGCCATAATTCCCCCCGCGACCAAAAAGATGATCGTTGTTTGAATCGTACGTGAAAACATATTTCTCATGTTAGTGTGCCAATATCAACCGCCTGCCGCGGCGGGACGAACTTCACACGCTGTGGCGCGTACTGCCGCGTTCCAAACCGACCAGATAGCGGCTCAAACCATCGAAGTCCTCGAAGACCATGCCCGCGCCGCGCGCCACGCAGGTGAGCGGGTCTTCGGCAACCCACACGCGCAGTTTCAATTCATCGGTCAGGCGGTCAGCCAATCCCTGCAACAAACCGCCGCCGCCCGCCAGACAGATGCCCACGTCCATCAAGTCCGCCACGATCTCCGGCGGCACCTCCTCCAGGGCGTCGCGGATCGTGTCCACAATGACCTGCACGGAAGATGCCAGCGCCTCACGCATTTCAACGGAGGAAACCTCGATGCTTTCCGGCAAACCGGTGACCAGGTTGCGCCCGCGCACCTCCATCGTCTTTTCGGGCTGAAGCGGATAGGCAGACCCTATCTTCCATTTGATCTGCTCGGCATTCCCTTCGCCGACCAGCAGGTTATATTTGTTGCGTAAATACTGGACGATGTCCTGATCCATCTCGTCGCCAGCCACGCGCAGGGATCGCGAAGCCACGACGCCGCTCATGGATAGCACAGCCACCTCGGTGGTGCCGCCGCCGATATCCACCACCATGCTTCCCTTGATCTGGGCGACGGGAAGACCCGCGCCCAGCGCCGCCGCAATCGGTTCCTCGATCATATAGGCGGTACGCGCACCCGATGCCATTACCGCGTCGTAAACCGCCCGCTTTTCCACTTCCGTCACACCGGTGGGAATCCCAACCACCACGCGCGGACGCGGCAGCGGGACAACGCTTTGTTCATGCACACGACCGATGAAATACTCCAGCATCACCTGAGTTATGTCGAATTCCGAGATCACACCGTCACGCAATGGGCGGACGACTGCCACATTGCTGGGGGTACGTCCCATCATCTCCTTGGCTTCCAGACCAATGGCTAAAGGCTGGCGCAGGCGCTTGTCAATCGTCACCCAGGATGGTTCGTTGATAACGATCCCTTTGCCGCGCACGTTGACGAGTGTATTCGCGGTCCCCAGGTCAATTGCAATGTCCAGTGAAAAAAGGCCCAACAGCCAATTTATCGGGTTGAATGCCAAATCAGGCTCCTCGACGAGAGTTTCAAAGCAAATACATCGGAGGATATTATACCTAACAATTCACATCCTCGTCACAGCCCGCTAGACTCGATGCGCCTCACAACGTATAATGCAGGCATGGAACATCCAGGACATCTGGTCATCGGCATCGCGGGCGGGTCAGGTTCGGGGAAAACAACTGTGGCGCAGAAAATCCTGGAACGCGTCGGAGCGGATCGCATCGCCTTCCTCCAGCACGACTCCTATTACAAAGACTTAAGCGGACTGCCCCCCGCACAACGCGCAGAGATCAATTTCGACCACCCGAACTCGCTGGAGACGGACCTGCTCATCCAGCACATTGCGGCTCTGCGCGCAGGGAAGGCTGTGGAGGCGCCGATCTACGACTTCTCCACCGACAAGCGCACCGACCGCACCTTCACCGTCCAACCCCGGCGTGTGATTATCGTGGAAGGCATTCTCATCTTTACCGAGCCTGCCTTGCGCGACATCTTTGACGTCAAGATCTTCGTGGATACCGACCCGGACCTGCGCTTCATCCGCCGCCTCGAACGCGACCTCGCCGAACGCGGACGGACGACCGGGGCTGTGATTAAACAATATCTGTCCACCGTCCGCCCGATGCACCTGGAATTTGTCGAACCTTCGAAACGCTACGCCGACGTGATCATCCCCGAAGGCGGACACAACGAAGCCGCGCTGGATATGGTCGTGGCGCGCATCGA
>CAYQOF010000114.1:0-10067 GCA_964419035.1 uncultured Anaerolinea sp.
TCGCAACGAGTTTTTCGATGGTGAGGGATGATCCGTTTAGGGTGATGGGCATGGGCTACTCCTGGAATCTTTCCTGATACGATTTCAAATCGTCAAGAGATAAATCTTTTGATTTAACCAATTTGTAGTGTTTTTCAGAAACAATCTTGATTTCATCTTCCCCATATTCAAATTCAAAAAGAGCAATGGCGTCATCGGTTAGTGATTGAGCTGCAATTGGTCGACAAATCAAGTTTTGAAATTTGTCTTCACATACTCGAATATCCTGCTCAATTTGAACAATTCCGATTCTGTCTTTTCTGCCTTTTGCTTGAATTGGCAACACATAATGTACGCCCCGTTTATCGATACCAATATAAATTTCATCCGTCTCTACCTGACCCATTTCAGGCACAGCAGTCCGCAAATGGTTCTGAAGGGAATAACAAGTCAAGCCAGTAAATATATCAACGAGTCTGTTGTACCGAATTTTTGCCAGTACAGCCTGCTCATCATTCAAGGCGTATCGGGAAATAATTCCTGGGGTTGCGTCAGGTATCTTCGTCTCTGCCATCATGCTAGATGGCACAACTATGGACTGCTGAACTAAAGCCAATTTATACTTTGAACGACCTGCGGGACGAATCAACCATTCAAATCCATCGGGAGCAGTTGATGTGATGCTTTCTGGTAATGCTGCTCTATACCGAAAAGCGTAGAGAACATCGCCAAGGTTTTTAGGCAAAATAATCTTGAGTTCTTTTGCAGCCTTTTCAATTTCATCACGCGCAAAAGTAATTTCGTTCATTCCCTCTTGAAAGTATTTCGTAAAAATAGTTTCAATCAAACGGGAATAACGATTTGGTTCCTTGTTCTTAGCCATGATTACCCCTTTTTATTCCACCGCAAAATGACTACTTCTTCACGAAGCTGTTCCCTGGTGGCAGTTGCAAGTCTTGTCCGAAAGAGATCGGTGCGAACGTGTTCATATCCCAAAGCCACAGCAATTTTCGCAAGAAGTTCCCCTGTTCGTATCATAACCCGCAAGTAAGAAGATTGATCGCCAACGACATAAGCCAATTGAGCGCCTGGACGAAGCAATTGTCGCAAATCTGCCAAATGACGCGCCATACCGCCAAAATAAAGTTTTGTTACCCGGGCGTAAAGTCTCTCAAAGCCAGAGTCTTTTTCGAGGGCGATCCTGCGTTCTTCAATTTCATCGGCAATTTTCTGGATTTCAGGATGATCATCAATCCACTGATCGTCATCATCCGCCTTATAAACCCCGCGAGTATTGGAGCGGACAAGGGTTTTCTTCAGCGCGCGTAATTCTTCCTTTGAATTGATAAAACCCAGCAAAACCGATTCCAAACGGGTTGTACGTGTGTAATCCTTCTCGTTTGGATATGGAGGAGAAGTAATAACCGCATCGATTGATTTGGGGGAAATAAAACCGGCAATTTGACGCGAATCACCCAAATGAACTTGGGAATGAGGCTGTTTCTTATCTTCAACTGTTTTGAGATCTGAAACGATTTTCTCAACTTCTTCAAGCCAGCTCCTGATAACCGACACATCCGTTTTGGGATTGCGAACGCCGACTTCCGGTCCGAAATGCAAATTACTGATTTTGTAGACCAAAGCATTCCCCAGCGCCAGGAGAGCGTGATTATAAATCTTCTCCTTTTTAATCTCTTTCAAGCAATCCACTAACACCAGCGTTTTATGAAGCGGCAGCGGGCTAATTGAGTTTGAAAGTATAAGTTTTTCTGTATCAGCGTCCAAAGTACGAAGTTTGAGTTTCTTCGGCTTCTCTCCGGAAGGATTATCATCATCAAGTCCCTGAAGCCTCAACAATTCCAGAGCGGTATAAGCAACATCCCTGGATTTTGCAAGTAATTGATCTGCATCAATATCCCAATCCAATTTTGTGGAAGCGGCAAAATGAGCAAATGAATTAGCCTCCAGCCCGACAGACCTGAGCCCTAACAGTTTTGACTCGATAAGCGTTGTTCCAGTACCACAAAAGGGATCAAGCACAATACTATTCCTGGTAAGCCCAAAATCCTTGATGTAATCCCTGACTAAATGCGGAGGAAAGGAGAGGACGAATCGATACCAGTCGTGAAATGCCCGATCTTCGGTTGCCAGCTTGTTGGCATTTCCGTTTTTTCTGGCTTTGGTGGATGTATCTAAATTCAAGGCAACTGCGGATTCACTCAACTTCATAAAGTTATTTTATCATCCTCTAAAAATTCTTTGGCGGTGACTTCTTTGATACAATCCTCCCATGCCCATCAGCATTGACCCTCCTCCCAAAGACGACGAAACCGAATGCGGCAATTGCGGCGCGTACATCTATCATGGGTTGTTGAAGTGTCCCAACTGCGGGGTATATCTGATTGACCCAATAGACACGGAGGAAGAGGAACGTCCCAAGTTTCGACTGAAGAGCAGGTTCTCGCTCAAGGTTGAAGCGATCCTGCGGAAGTTGCGCGGGGAGCCGCATCCTGCCGAGGAGTTGTTCACCGGTGCGATGCGGGAAGCCGCGCTGTTCGATGACCTGCTCCGCAAGGTGGGCGGTGACCGGTCGGTGGTGGAGAGATTGATCGAGTACGAGAATCAGATCAAATCCGGTGCGACGCGATTGACCTGCCTGCAAAATGCGATCAGTCGCTGGGAGAAGGAGAATCGATGAATCAAGCGCGCCATCCGGTTGCATGACCGGATGGCGCGCTTGATTTCCATTACGGAAATCCTAACGCATGATGGAAGACATATATCCCGCGTCCCTGGCGGATTCGATGGGCTTGGAACGCAGGTCCTGCAGCATTTTTCTGCGGTCCGATTTTGCCAGATCGAGAGCCTTTTCAGCATCGCGCAGGATGTCGTCAACGGAGCGATATTCTTCGCCGCACAATACAATTCCCACGTTGGCGCGCACCTGCAATTCGTTTTCCAACTTTGCAAGATATTTCCGGACGCGGCTTTGAACGCGAGCCGCAATGAGGATCGGCGTATTGTGATCGCTCACGTCCTCGATCAAGATCGAGAAGACATCCCCGCCGATCCTTGCAATCGTATCCGTGGGGCGCAGGATCGTTTTGAGCAACGCAGCGGATTCCTTGAGAATGCGCCTGTTGTATTCAGCACCGAACAGATAATTGATCTTGGTGGATTCGCCCAAATCCAGATACAGAACTGCAAACCTGCCCTGACGATGCTGTTTCGTACGTTCCAGCGAATACTGGAGGCGCGCGATAAAGAACGAACGGTTATACACGCCGGTCAATACGTCCCAGGGCAGGCTCTCCATTGCTTTTTCTGTGGGGCAAATGCGCTGAATGAGGTTGCTCATCTGCTCGACATCCACCGGTTTGATCAGCACAAGCACCGGCTTTGCAGGCAGGGATTCCACGAGATGCGGGTGCGCAGTGATCACAACCACAGGCACCTTCCTGAGACGTTCATCGGCAACCATCATCCCAAGGATATCGCCTCCCGAAACGCCCGGCAGACTCAGGTCCAAAAGCACGATATCCGGCGTGGTTTTGGCAAGGTGCTCCACCGCCACCTTCCCGTGCAGGACGATCTCCGTGCGATAACCAGCCAAATCCAGCACGTGCCGGAACAAGGCAACGATATCGCGGTCATCCTCGATGATCAGGGCGGACGGTTTTTCCACTTGCATCTCCTCGTTACTTCCCCTACATGACGGAAAATCCACGCGAGGGTTACGCAAAAACCAGCCCCTGAGCGCAAATTCAGTTCCAAGTCCGCGTGAGACGAGGCAGTTGTTATGGACTGAAGGAGAACACCACCGAAAAAACAAAAAGACCCTTCACAGGGTCTTGTAGCTCCTCGCGTAGGACTTGAACCTACAACCTAGCGGTTAACAGCCGCCCGCTCTGCCGATTGAGCTAGCGAGGAAGGCGACGGGGATTATACCTTAAGGGGTAGGAGTGTCAAGCAACAAGCGACACATGTCATTGCGACCTTTGGGAAGCAATCTTCCCGCTAAAACAGGAGATTGCGTCACTGCGTTCGCAATGACATAAGCATCAATACTTGACCGCGCTGATGCGGCGCAGTTTGTCAATTCGATGAATGGCTGTGATCTGGCGCACGGTTCCCGTCAAACCGCGCACAACCAGAGAATCAGTGCTGGCGCCGTTGCCGAAATAACGCACGCCCTTGAGCAGTTCGCCGTCTGTAATGCCGGTGGCGGTGAAGAAGACATCTTCGGAAGAGGCGAGATCGCCCATCGTAAGGACTTTGTCGAAGTCATAACCGGCTTCGCGTCCGCGCCGTAGTTCGTCCTCATCTCGCGCGTATAACTTTCCCTGGATCTCGCCGCCCATGGCGCGCAATGCACACGCCGCGATCACGCCTTCCGGCGTGCCGCCCACGCCGATCAACACGTCCACGCCGGAATCTGGCCAGGCGGTCATCAACGCCGCGGCGACGTCGCAATCGGGAATCAACCGAATGCGCGCGCCCGCCCCGCGTATCTCCGCGATCATGTCCTTGTGGCGGTCGCGGTCGAGGATGATGGTCGTCAGATCCTCCACGTCCTTCTTCTTCGCCTTTGCGATCGCCTTCAAATTTTCCGTGATGGAATTTTCGATGTTGATTTCGCCTTTGGCGTCGGGTCCCACCGCCAGTTTGTTCATGTAAACGAAAGGTCCCGGGTCGAACATCGTCCCGCGCGGGGCAATGGCGACCGTCGCCAGCGAGTTCGAGCGGCCGAATGCCAGGGGGCGCGTACCGTCAATGGGGTCCACCGCAACATCCACTTCGGGTCCCGAACCGTTTCCCACCCTCTCGCCGTTATACAGCATCGGAGCGTTATCCTTCTCGCCTTCGCCGATGACGATGACCCCGTTCATATCCACCGTCTGGAGGACGGTCCGCATCGCGTTGACCGCGGCTTGATCCGCCCCCTTTTTATCCCCCCTGCCCATAAAGCGACCCGCCGCCAGCGACGCCGCCTCGGTGACGCGCACCAGTTCGAGCGCAAGGTTTCGAGTAGGGTCAGTGTTGTGATCCATTGTGCCTCCGTCATAAAATGAAATACTGAATCATGAAATACCCGATCGCCGCGCCCCAGATCCACGAATCGATGCGATCCAGAAAACCGCCGTGTCCCGGAAAGATATTGCTCGAATCCTTGAATCCGCCCTGGCGTTTGAACATGCTCTCGCCGAGATCGCCCAGTGGAACGAGCGCGCCGATGACCAATCCAAGCAATGCGCCCTGCACGGGATTGATGAGACCGCCCAAGGGTTGCGGTCCCATGGCTGAGAACGCGTACGTGAAAAACGCGCCGATCAAGATTGATGTGAACACGCCTGCGAAATACCCCTCCCAACTTTTTTTTGGGCTGAGACGCGGGGACATCTTGTGTTTTCCATAGACAGCGCCAATCGAATAAGCCCCCGTGTCACTCGCCCAGACGATGGGCAGGATGACCATGAACCACCACCCACCCTGCGGCAGACCGCGCAGGTCGAGCAGATACGAACCGATCCAGCCCAGATAAACGATGCCCGTGACGGTCACACCAAAATCGAGCGCGGCTCGATCACGGCCGCGCTCGAAGGCAAAGAGATGAACGGTCATTGCGAGCAGGATCAACAACACGAACAAAGGGATCGCCGCATCGGCAAAAAAGAAGCGCGCTGTGGCTGTCACAAGCACGCCTCCAACCGTGACGATTTCATGCGGTTCGGATTGCACCGCCCGATACAAACGCACGTATTCCCACGCCGCGCCGACGAGGAAGGCGGTCATCAAAACGAAATAAAAGACCCCTCCATAAATAATCGCAGGCAGACCGATCGCGGTGAGAGCCAATGCGGTCAGCGTGCGCCTAAGCATTGGAAGCCTCAAACTCGCCGGATGAGACCTTTCCAAACCTGCGATCTCGCTGCGCGAAGGTTTCCAGCGCGCGGCGATACTCTTCCTTGTCGAAATCGGGCCAGTAGGTGGGCGTGACATACCATTCCGAATATGCGGCTTGCCAGATGAGAAAGTTGCTGACGCGCAACTCCCCCGAAGTGCGGATGATCAGGTCAGGGTCTGGGACGCCCGCAGTGTACAGATAACGACTCACGAGTTCGTCGGTCACCTCTTCGGGCGGGATGCCGTCCTTGATGATGTTTTGAATGGCGTTCACGATCTCATCGCGCCCGCCATAATTGAACGCGACGTTCAGGATCAGGCGGTCGTTATTCTTCGTCAATTCGATTGCATACAACACTTTTTCCTGGAGCGCGGGAGCAAGACGCTCCAGCCGCCCGATGTGGCGCAGTTGTACGCCTTCCTTGTGCAGTTCCGCGAGTTCCCGGTCAATGACATCTTCGAGGATGTACATGAGTCCCTTCACCTCTTCCGGAGGTCTGCCCCAATTCTCTGTGGAAAAGGCGTAAATGGTGAGGTACTTGACGCCAAACTCCACAGAGGCGCGTATGACGCGGCGCAGATTCTCGGTGCCAGCCTTGTGACCCGCAAGCCGCGGCAGACCGCGCGAAAGCGCCCAACGACCGTTGCCGTCCATGATCATGGCAACGTGGCGTGGAAGCCTATCAGCAGGGATGTTGAACGGGGAATCGGTCATCAGGAAAATCCATTAATCAAATGTGCCGGTAGGGCGGGATCGCCATGACATTTACACTTCCATGATCTCGGCTTCTTTTCTTCTGCCCTGTTCGGCGATCTCTTCGATGTAATGGTCGGTCAGTTTCTGCAGATCCTCCTCGCCGCGTTTCAATTCATCCTCGGAGATCAGTTTCTCCTTCTCGAAATCGCGCATGTCATTATGGGCATCGCGGCGGATGTTGCGGACGGCAATGCGCGCCTCTTCGAGGCGATGATGCACGCGTTTGACCAGATCGCGCCGGCGCTCCTCGGTCAGCGGGGGCAGGTTGAGATGGATGACCTTGCCGTCGTTATTGGGATTCAGCCCCAGGTCCGAGGCAAGAATCGCCCGTTCGATCGCCTTGAGCGTCGCGCCGTCGAAGGGTTTGATCGTCAGCGTGCGCGGCTCCGGCACGCTGATCGAAGCCAGTTGCATCAGCGGCGTGGGCGAACCGTAATATTCGATTGACAACTTTTCGACCAGCCCCGGATTCGCGCGTCCCGTACGGATGGCGGCAAGATCGTCATGAAGAACCTGGATGGCGCCCCGCATTCGCGACTCGGCGCTGGTGAGAATGTCCTTTATCACTACAACCTCCTGAACCTCAAAGACCTCGCAAGTCTTCCATGGAATTTTTTATGCAAAGACTCCGAAAAAATGACCTCCGAAGTCTGTTGTTAAGGATACACCAAAACCATGAAATTCGCTATATGAAAGCCGATCGTGATGGTTTTTTGAGAAGTTCTGAGAGTCTCTCAAAATTATGAAAACAGGAGAGAACGCGTCTCTCCTGCCAGGGGTCCTTCGATGACCATCAACCGGAAACCAGCGTGCCCACCGCCTCCCCTCTCAGCGCGGCGGGAAGCGCGTTCGGGTCCCACAGATTCACCACGAGGATGGGCAGATGGTTTTCCATGCAGTGCGTAATGGCGGTGCTGTCCATCACCTCGAGGCGGAGGTTGATCACGTCAATGTAATTCAACCTTTCGAATTTTTTCGCACTCTGATTCTTTTTGGGGTCGGAGTCGTACACGCCGTCCACCTTCGTGGCTTTGATGACCACATCCGCATCAATCTCGGTCGCGCGCAGGGCGGCGGCTGTATCCGTGGAAAAGAACGGGTTGCCTGTCCCCGCCCCGAAGATGACGACGCGTCCCTTTTCGAGATGGCGGATGGCGCGGCGGCGGATATACGGCTCGGCAATCGCCCGCATCTCGATCGCCGACATGACGCGGGTGAATACATTCAGCCTTTCCAGCGCATCCATCAACGCCATGGCGTTCATGACGGTGGCAAGCATGCCCATGTAATCGGCGGTGGAACGATCCATGCCGCGCTCCAAACCCTGTTTGCCGCGCCACAGGTTTCCCGCGCCGATCACGACCGCCACTTCCACCCCCGTCGCGTGCACCTCCTTGATGCGCTTGGCAATCGACTCGGCTTCATCCACGTCAATGCCGAAACCGGATTCGCCCGCCAGCGCCTCCCCGCTCAGCTTGAGAAGAATACGCTTGTATTTGAAACTGCTCATAAGTCTCCTCTTTTTTTCTTTCTCACCCCATCCGTAAAGTGGGGCGGCATAAAAATGACCAACCCGCAGGTTGGTCATCCATCTCAATTGCTCAAACTTTCTCCCAACTCCCAGCGCTGGAAGCGGCGCACAACGAGATTTTCGCCGATGGCGGCGACGTTTTGAAGGATCAACTTCTCGACTGTGATCGCTTCGTCGCGGATGTAGGGCTGGCGCGAGAGGACAACCTCGTCCTTGAACTTTTCGAGACGTCCCTGCACGATCCTTTCGAGCACGTTATCGGGTTTGCCTTCCTCTTTGGCGCGGGCGCGGGCGATCTCCGCCTCGTGTTCAAGGACCTCAGCCGGGATGTCCTCCGCCTTCAAATAACGCGGCGCCGACGCGGCGATCTGCAACGCGATCTCGTGCGCCAGTTCACGGAACTTCCCGGAGCGCGCCACGAAATCGGTTTCACAATTGACTTCGACCATCACGCCCACCCGTCCATTGCCGTGTGAATACAACTCCACGACACCCTGCGAGGCTTCCCGATCGGCGCGCTTGGCGGCGGTAGCCATGCCTTTTTCCCTCAACCAATCCACAGCCTTTTGAAAATCGCCGTCGGCTTCCACGAGCGCCTTGCGGCAATCCAGCACGCCTGCGTTGGTCGCGGCGCGCAATTCCTTGATCATTTCAGTGGTGATTTCCATTGATGCTAATCCTTATCCTGCTTCGACGCAATCAGCCGGCCGCCGGCGTTTCATCGTTGTTGGCGATCTGCTCTTCGGCATCTGCTTCGGGGGCGGGAGGCGTTTCCCGTTGCTCCTTCGCTTGTTCGACCGCAGCGGTCCCCGTGCTCTCCTCACGCGCCGCGCTCATCTTTGCCAGCGTGGCTTCGCCGAGCAGGGCGTCATCCTCCAATTCCTCATCGGTGTCAACGACCTTCGGCGCCCGGCGAGCGGCTCTCTCTGAAGTCGAAACCTCAAGCGGTTTTTGCTCCTCGATCTCATCTTCCTTGCGCATCGCCTTGCCTTCGAGGACGGCATCGGCAACCTTCGCAACCAGCAGCTTGATGGCGCGGATCGCATCGTCATTGGAGGGGACCACGTAATCAACATTCTGCGGATTGCAGTTCGTATCCACCAGCGCCACAATGGGAATATTGAGCAGGTTGGCTTCATGCACTGCCGAGGCTTCACGCCCAATGTCAATGATGAAGAGCAGGTCCGGGCGCCGCTTCATCGTGCGGATACCTGAAAGACGGGTCTCCAGGCGGGCGATCTCTCGCTGGATGAGCAGACCTTCCTTCTTGGTCAGGCGGTCGAGGTCGTTGTTATCACGCATCTTCTCGAGCCGCTCCAGTTCCTGGATGCGGGCATGCATCGTGGGCCAGTTGGTCAACATGCCGCCCATCCAGCGTTCGGTGACATAGGGCATGCCGCAACGGGCCGCCTCCTCGGCAACCGTCTCCTGCGCCTGTCGCTTCGTGCCAACGAACAGGATCGAACCGCCGTTCGCCACCGTGTCACGGATCACATTGTATGCCTGGTTCAACAGTTTGGAAGTCTGCTGCAGGTCAATGATATGAATGCCGTTGCGCTCCGTGAAAATATACGGCTTCATACGCGGATCCCACTTGTTGGTGCGGTGCCCAAAGTGGACGCCGCTCTCAAGCAGGGCTTTCATGGAAATTACAGCCATTGTTCTCCTGATTACTCCGTCCTCCAACGCGTGGCGCAAGACCGCCTGCGCGGGACGGGATGAGTTTAGTGGGGATGAAACCCACTCAGGGACGCTTGTTGCCCGTCCCAGGCAAGATATTGTTCCCTCCCTGAGCGAAGGCACGAGGTTTTCGTGCCGCAGTCGAAGGGGGAAGCGGCGGGATTATAACACAGGATTCGACGGATGCGCCTCACGCGAAGCCGAAAATTGACCCCG
>CAYQOF010000115.1:0-1646 GCA_964419035.1 uncultured Anaerolinea sp.
GTGTTGCCTGTCTGGATGATGTCCGCCAGGGTTTCCACATAAGGCGTGAAATCGAGCGCGTCTCTTTCAGTCGGCTGGTCGTTGACGATGAAGGTTTTGGAGTCGTTGGGCATGAGACTTGCTCCCTAAAAAATACAATCCGCTCATAACTTGAACTGGTTGCTGACATTTACTTCTTGAGTAATGCCCGAAAATCGTCCGCTGAAATATCGGCATCGCGCAGAATGCTCCGTAGTGTGCCGATTGGAACTTCCCTGCCTGGGTGAATTGGGACAGTCACGCGTCGTTTATCCGATTCGCGCCGCATGGTGAGATGGCTGCCCTTTTGTCTCTTTTCGGCAAATCCAGCCTTTTTCAACACGCGTACCAATTCGTCGCACGTGACGCGTGGGAATTTGTCGCTCATACTGCCACTGGAACGGAAAGTCGGGTGATGAAAATCGGATCGCGTTCCATTGGTACGGGTTCGCCGTCTTCAATCATGGACTCCACGTGAACTTCAATGGCTTCGAGAATATTCGTCTGAGCCTCTTCTACAGTATCTCCAAAAGAATGACAGCCCGGCAGGGCGGGAACAAAGACATGGTAGCCCTTTTCGTCCGGTTCAATGACAACGGTGAATTGATATTCGCTCATACTACCTCTCGCCAGATTATATCTCCAAATCAACCCGATTGCGTGTTATCAACCCGAATGATGTCCGCGAGGATTTCGACCGCTTCGCGGGGCGTGAAGTCGAGCGCGTCCTTTTCGCCTGTCCCCGCTCTTTGGGGAGTCGGCTGGTCGTTGACGATGTAGGTTTTGGAGTCATTCGGCATGGAGAAATCCTCCTGTGGTCCTTATTTTATCCCCAAAATCGAGAAAGACCTGACATGTCTCCGCGAGGAGTTGATTGATTGTGACCCTTGCCCGCGCGAGCGTCATGACTGACAACGGTACGGATAAGACATGTCAGGACTGTACCATGGCTTGACGGGGGAGTATCACAGGAGTATCATGTGGTCACACAGGTGACCACATGAAGAGAAAACAGCCAAAAACCGAAGAGATCGGAATCCGCGAATTGAAGAGCCGCGCCTCGGAGGTCGTCCGCGCGGTGAAGGAGGAACGCGCCCGCTATGTTGTCACCCAGCGCGGGAAGCCCGTTGCTGTGATCGTCCCGATGGATGCTATACCGCCTGAAAAGAAGGACGATGATGGATGGGAGAGATTGCTGGCAATCCGAGAAAGGCTTGGCAAAGGCAAACGGAATAAAAAAAGTTCCATCGAAATCCTTTCGGAGATGCGCCGATGAAGACACCGGTCACGGTGGATGCCAGTGTCTTTGTCAACGCGCTAAGCCCTGATGAAGATGGAAGCGATAAAAGCGCGGAATTTATATCCCAATTGAAGCAGGAAGGTGTGGCAATCATTCAACCAACCCTGTTTGTTCCCGAGGTGGTTGCCTCCATCGCCCGAAAACAAGATAGCGCTGATATTGCACTTGAAATTTTGCGCGAACTCAGGAAGATTTCAAACCTGACATTGGTTGATCTTGACGATGACTTTGCCGATTTTGCGAGCGAAGTCGCCGCGAAAAATCGCCTGCGCGGCAGCGACGCGGTCTATGCCGCGGTCGCGTTGCGGTTTGGCACGGAATTGATCAC
>CAYQOF010000115.1:1746-10034 GCA_964419035.1 uncultured Anaerolinea sp.
GACGGGTTCTGGAAGTTGCGCAGTTTCGTTTCGGGGTGCGGATAATACACCCAGCCGCCATATTCCACGTTTCTGAAAATGACCCTGCATCGCGAGAACGAAAAATGCTCCGGCGGATGCAAATTCGTCCATTCGACGTGATGGAAGGTATATTCGGGCTTCACCATCGCGAAGGTGTGCGGACGAATGTCCACGTTGAGCGTGCCGTTGAAGCAGCCGCCCAGGTCGAGTCCGCGCGCCGCGAAAAGCGGTCGCTGGCGGTCCAGCGCTCCATAAGGGTAATCAGCCGAAGGTCCCGAAGCGACGCGGTAACCGCGCACGACGCGTCCGTGAAGCAGAATCCAATTCGTTGTCACGAGGAAATTTTACTGTACAATTCTCCTGTAATTCATGACTCTAATTCTCAGTTGGAGAATGTCGCTGCGAGCCCGAACGGAGTGAGGAGCGAAGCAGTCTCCTCGCTAAAACCGGGCGATTGCTTCGGGCTGTGGTTTCGATACGCGGCACAAAGCGCCGCCACTCAACCACCAGCCCTCGCAATGACATTCTAAGAATTGCAAAATCCATGATAAAACAGACGCGGAGAAATTCCCATGCGAAAGAATACCCCAAACCTATTTGTGATTTGTGCGATCCTGTTCGCCTCTTTCTCACCCGCGCTTGCTTCCGCTGCCCGGGCGCAAGGCTCCAACCCGGAGATCGTCAACATCCCCGGCACCCATCAGGACGAACTGGGATGTCCCGGTGAATGGCAGCCCGCCTGCGAGAACACGCTCCTGACCTACGACAGCGAAGACGACATCTGGCAGGGCGAGTTCGAGATCCAACCGAACAACGACGACGACAAACGCGGACCGCGCTATAAAGCCGCGCTCAACGGCGGCTGGGGCGAGAATTACGGCGTCAACGCCGCTGCCAACGGACCGGACATCCCGCTGGTCGTAAGCGAACCGACTCTGGTCAAGTTCTATTACGACCACAAGACGCACTGGATCACCGACAACTTCAACAAACCGATCATCGTCGCGATGGGCGATTTCCAAACCCAGATCGGATGCTTCAATAACAACGACGCGACCTGTCTGCGCGCCTGGCTGCAGGATCCGGACGGCGACGGCGTGTACGGAGTCACCACCAGCGGATTGAAAGCCGGGACATACACCGTCACGTTCACGCTCGATGAAGATGCGAACAACGTCATTGGCGGACCCCAGCAATTCACCGTCGAGACCGACGGGAATGCAGTCTACTTTGGCTATGATGCCGCGAAAAACGAAACCACCATCAGCACCACCGGCGCCCCGGTCGGCAACCTGAACAAACAGCGCGCGATATGGATCAACCGCGACACCATCCTGTGGAGGATCAGCGGCGGCTCAGGCTTGAGTTACGCGCTGGTCTACTCGCCGGACGCGTCGCTCACACTCAGCCCCGAGGGCATCGAGAACGGAAGCGAAATTCCGCTCCGATTCGTTTCCAACAAACCCGATGTGGAAATCCTGCGCGAATACCCGCACCTGCGCGAGTATGCCGTGTTCAAAGTGACAGATACGGGCAACCTGGCGGAGATACTCAAAGGACAGATCGCCGTCATCGCGCGCACTCTCTCGGGCCGCGCCGTGGATGCAACTGGACTCCAGATCCCTGGCGCGCTGGATGATTTGTATCCATACGATGGACCGCTCGGTGTCACATTCGGGCAGGGAGACCCTGCCCCTACGCTGCGGTTGTGGGCGCCGACCGCGGGATCGGTCACGCTGCACCTGTACGATACCGAACGCGCCTCGTACGCGAACAAGATCCCCATGCAATGGGATTCGTCCACAGGCGTGTGGAGCGCCACAGGCGAGGCGGATTGGAAGGGGAAATACTATCTCTATGAAGTGAAGGTCTTCGCGCCGTACACGGGCAAGATCGAAACCAATCTTGTCACCGACCCGTATTCGTTCAGCCTCTCGATGAACAGCAAGCGCAGTCAGATCGTGGATTTGACCGACGCCGACCTCAAACCTCAAAACTGGGACGCGCTCGCCAAACCGCCTCTCGACGCGCCCGAAGACATCGTGATTTACGAACTGCACATCCGCGATTTCAGCGTCAGCGATCAAACTGTTCCCGAAGAATTACGCGGCGCGTACAAGGCTTTCACCGTCAAAGACTCGAACGGGATGAAACATCTCACCGCGCTGGCAGAAGCGGGTCTCACTCACATTCATCTGCTTCCCTCCTTCGACATCGCCAGCGTCAACGAGGACAAGTCCACGTGGCAGACGGTGGACGAAGCCGCGCTCAAAGCCCTCCCGCCTGATTCCGATCAGCAATCCATCGCGGTCAGCGCCATCACGGGAACGGACGGATTCAACTGGGGCTACGATCCGTTGCATTACACGACCCCCGAAGGCAATTATGCAACGGATCCTAATGGAACGCCGCGCATCGTGGAATTCCGCGAAATGGTCAAGTCCCTCAACGAAAGCGGACTGCGCGTCGTCATGGACGTGGTCTACAATCACACCAACGCCAGCGGTCAGTCGGAGAACTCGGTTCTGGATCGCGTCGTGCCCGGTTACTATCACCGCCTCAACGCCGACGGCGCGGTGGAAAAATCCACCTGCTGCGAGAACACCGCCACCGAACACGACATGATGCGCAAACTCATGGTTGATTCCATCGTCACCTGGGCGAAGGAATACAAGGTGGACGGCTTCCGCTTCGACCTGATGGGTCACCACATGCTCGAGGACATGATCGCGGTACGCGCCGCGCTGGACGCGCTCACCCTCGAACAAGACGGCGTGGATGGAAAATCCATTTACGTTTACGGCGAAGGCTGGGATTTTGGCGAGGTCGCCAACAACGCGCGCGGCAAAAATGCGAGTCAACTCAATATAGCGGGAACAGGCATCGGCGTATTCAACGACCGTCTGCGTGACGGGGCGCGCGGCGGCAATCCGTTCGATGATGTCCGCTTGCAGGGCTTTGCAACAGGTCTCCTCCTTGCGAACAATGCGAATGAAAAGCGCAGTCCCGAAGACCAGCAGATCCTGCTCAACAACTACACCGATTGGATTCGTCTCGGTTTGGCGGGCAACCTCGCGAGGTATGAAATTGTCCGCGCCAACGGCGATACCGTGCCTGGGCGCCTGATCGCCTACAACCGATCCGCCGCGGGCTACGCCTCCGACCCGCAGGAAAACATCGTCTACGTCTCCGCGCACGACAACCAGACCATCTTCGACGCGGTTCAAGTCAAGGCGCCCGCCGACGCATCTCTCGCCGACCGCATCCGCATGAACAACCTGGCGCTCAGCCTCGTGATGTTCAGTCAGGGCGTGCCTTTCTTCCATGCGGGCGACGACCTCCTGCGCTCCAAATCCTTCGACCCCAACTCCTACAACTCGGGCGATTGGCACAACAAACTGGATTGGAGGTACGAGTCGAACAACTTCGGCGCGGGACTTCCCATCGAGGGCACCGGTCAATGGGACATTTACAAACCGCTTCTCGCCGACCCGGCACTTGTCCCCGCCAAAACGGACATTACCTTCGCCTCAGCCGTCTTCCGCGAATTTTTGCAGATCCGCAAGAGTTCCAAACTCTTCCGCCTCGAAACCGCCGACCAGGTCAAACGCTCCGTCTCGTTCTTCAACAATGGAATTCAACAAATCCCCGGCTTGATCGTCATGCGCCTGAACGATGTGGATAATCTCGACGCGAACTACAAGGAAATCCTCGTCATCTTCAACGCCCGCCCCGAGGCAGCGACATTCAGCGATGGGTCGCTCACTGGAAACTATACATTACACTCCATTCAACAAAACTCTGCGGATGAACTCGCGCGCAATGCAACATTCACAAACGGCGCGTTCAACGTTCCCGCCCGCACCACAGCCGTCTTCGTGATCGAGGAGGAACGTCCCGCGCCCGAATCGCCCACCGAATCCGCTCCCGCTGAGACGCCGGCCCCTACATCGAACAACACATTGACCATTGCCGGTGTCATCGCCGCGCTGCTCGCCCTGCTGGGATTGAGCGTCTTCCTAAGGAGGAGACGGAAGGAATAAAGTGTGTTTTGAATGTTACAGAACTCCGGGATTGCGAGGCGTCCCGGAGTTCACGATCTATTTCTTCATTGTCCTGCCCATTAACCTGACCGCCCAATCCAGGAAAGTTCGCTTGAGTTCGCGAGGTTCAAAGGGCTGAAGCATCTTTACGGGCCAACGCTCGATTTCATCGGGGAAACTTTCACAACGATTTAAGGCAATGGCAAAGAAATAGAGGTCGAATCCCGGATCTTTTTGCGCGGCTTGCTCAAGAAGCAAGTCGGGAGATTCTTTTTGGAGGATGAAATACAAATCCACCGCATCGCGGGGTTCGGCACGCCCGAAATATGCCAGCAGTTTATCCGTGCGCAAATCCGGGTAATCGTTGATGTAGATTCCTTCGCTTGAAAACTCGGGAGTTTCGAAACGATAGGGAGAGTCAAGAGCAAGGTCTACTTTTAAACTGTCTTTATCCTTTTCCACCAGGAGCTCGACAAATGTTGAGAACCGACGAACGACTTTGAGCGATAATCCCTTTTCCCGGCAGACATTCTCAATTTGATATGACAGCGGCAGGATCAAATTTTCCGTGCCTGTGAAATAATCGAGATCGAAGGAAAAGCGATGACCGAGATAGTATTCCGAAAGCGCCGTCCCGCCTGCAAGGTAAAACTGATCCTTTTCGGGCAGGCTGGCAAGGATTTCGATAAACTCTTTTTGCAACGGAGTCAGCGTTCCAAACCCCTTAATTGTTTTCGTCATCCAAATACTCCAGGTAACGCCGCCAGAGACTTTCGGTTTCTTTCGGCAAGTCCAATTGGTCGAGTCCCTGCCTGATCTCCTCGATATCAAGGACGCTGATATCCTCCGCCCTGCCGTACATCAATGTTTGACGCAACAGCCATCGTTTCTGGAACGGATCACTCAGGTCAATTGTGTCCGTACTCCATACCAGGTGACGAGGTGGATGGACGATCATAGTGATGAGATATTACCACGAATTTTTCACAGTCTGTTTCTACTTCCCATCCGGTCCCGACCTTGCCAAAAGGTCGGCAATGTCCTTCAATCCCAGCCACCACTGGTCCTTCGGGCGCTGGAACTCGGCTTCGATCAGGCGGTCGAAGTCGCGCATATCGTGGAAGCGGATCTGTCCCTTTTCCATGCCGATGAGCGCGCTGTCGCATCGACCCTTTTCGCATTGCTCCAGAAGGTATTCGAGACACATGCGCGCCAGCCGCGTGGCTTGAATGCGGTCGAACGGCGAGGGGTCGCCGCCCTGCTGTAAGTGACCGAGAATGGCGGGGCGCACGTCGAACACATCGCGTCCCTCCTCCTCGAACAGCGCACACATGAACTCCGTGGAGTACACCGGGTTGGCATACTCATTGCGGATCATCAACCCCAGCCGCTTGCCGGAGTGAAACCCGGCGAGCAATTTCTCGACATCCACCTGCAGGTCTCGCAGTTTGACGCCCTCCTCGTGCAGATAGACGCGCTCCGCGCCGGTCGCGATACCGCCCATGAGCGCGAGGTAGCCGCAATAATGTCCCATCACCTCGACGACGAAACAGCGCCGCGTCGCCACCGCCGACTGCTTGATCTTGTCCACCGCGTCCACGATGCTGTTGAGGGCGGTATCCGCGCCGATGCTGAACTCCGAACCGGGCAGGTTATTGTTGATCGAGGCGGGCAGGCAGATCATCGGGATGTTGAAGGATGGGAAATTCGGTCTTTCCTTCAACATACTGAAGGATGTCTCGTAGGCGGTCCAGCCGCCGACGATCAGGAGCGCGTCGATGTGATGGTCTTCGATGACGCGGGCGATGGAATACAGATCGCGCCCTTTGGGGATGTGGCGCGTCGTGCCCAGCATCGAGCCGCCGCGCGTCGCCCAGCCGCTCACGCTCATCCAACTCATTCCCTCCAATTCGCCATGGATCAACCCCTCGAAACCGTTGCGCACGCCAAGCATGACATGCCCCATGTCCAGACCGAGGCGGATGGCGGCGCGGCTGGCGGTGTTCATGCCAGGAGCCGGCGCGCCCGCGTTCATCACCGCGATGCGGAAGCGTTTCCTCTCCGCTTCAACGGGATGAGGCAGGGCGCGCACCATGGTCTTGAACGTTTTGAACGCGTCCTTGAACGACGAACTGCGCAGGGACATCGCCGCTTCGTAATCCTTCGCCTCGACCGCCTCGGCAACCGCTTGTGTCTTCTTCACGCTCTCCATCAACGGCAGGCGCGTCATGCGGTTGTTGCGAATGCCGATCACGACCGGTTCATCGTCCGGGTTTGCCGTGAGGATCGTATTGACGGCTTCGTGTCCCATGAGCGTGCTGAGGATGCGGTCGTACGCGCTGGGACGTCCGCCGCGCTGGACGTGCCCCAGCACGGTGACGCGTACCTCCTCGCCGAGTCGTTCCTCGAGCACGCGCTGCACGTCACCGCTCCCGATGTATTTGCCGTCGCGGTCGCGCGCACCTTCAGCCAGGATCACGATGCTGTCGCGGCGGCCAGCCTTCCGTCCGGCTTTGAGGCGTTCGGCAAGAACGTTCTGCCAGTTCTCCACATCCGGCGGCGATTCGGGGATCAACACCCAGTCCGCGCCGCAAGCCAGCGCGCCCATCAAGGCGAGGTAACCGCAGTTGCGTCCCATCACTTTGACGACGAACGTGCGCTGATGACTCGCCGCCGTGCTGGTGATGGCGTCCACCGCCTCGGTGATGCGATGCAGGGCGGTGTCGGCGCCGATGGTCATGTCGGTGCCGGAGAAATCGTTATCTATCGAGCCGACCAGCCCCACGATGGACAGGCTGGGATATGCCTGCGCCTGCTCCGCGCTGATTTCGCCGCTTTCTACGAGTTCCGCAACGAGACCGCTCCATTCCTGACGAAAGATGTTGGCACCGGTGAGCGAGCCGTCGCCGCCGATGACGATCAGCCCGTCAATGCCCGCGTGGATGAGATTCCTCGCGGCGGCGCGGCGGCCATCACGCGTGAGGAACGCCTCGCATCTTGCCGACCCGATCATTGTCCCGCCCAACTGAAGGATTCCCCCCACTGAATCCCAATCCATTTTGCGGATGTAGTCGCCGTCGTCCACCAGCCCCTGATACCCCTCGTAGACCGCGTATACCTCCACACCTTTGTACAACGCGGTACGGACGACGGACCGCACTGCGGCATTCATGCCCTGCGCGTCGCCTCCGCTGGTAAGTATTCCGATTCGTTTTGTCATTGTGTCCTGCTGTGCAAGGTTTTACAGGTGACAGTCACTTTTGCTCCCTGCACTTTGTTTCGGGAGTGCTTCGCAAAAGTGACTGTCACCTTACGATTCTACTTCAATTGGGTATGGATTTAAAAACAAAACGCGACTGTCGAATGTCACGTTTTGCAGGGAGAAGGCAAGCACGCTGTCCCTGAATGAAACAGTCACGAGGAAATGTTTCCTCGTGACCGTTTGAAGCGCATATTCGGCATTTTCGCCGATTTCGCATCCTACCCTCGCGAAGCACCCCCTTGGGGTTGCCATTTACATTTATCGGTGGGCGGCTCTTACAAACGCGAGACTCACTGCTTGAAACAGAGTACCATCGCTAAACTGAAAAAATATTGTATATGAGCCAGCTTTTGGCAAGAACCAAAAGCAAATCTTCTCGGCTAGAAATCAGGTAGTCGTGGATAACTCCACCAAACTTCCGATTCTGGAACTTTTTGAAACCCTACACTTTCAGCAGTTGCAATCATGGCGACATTGTCATCACTCGTGCTACACGTTGCTACATAGCCAGATTTATAGTATTGCTCTCTAAAAACTACGCCAACCGCGAAGATTCTGCGGGGTGGTCAACCGTCCACGAATTTTTCACGAATACACGAATGGGGCGTTTATTCGTTGTATTCGTGTTCCCATTCGTGGATGGTTCCCTTACACTCGCCTGTTTGCGGCTTGCCGCGCTATGTATGTACAATGTAATGAAAGCAACGACACTCTTTGCGTAGCCTCTTTTGCGATGGCTTTCCAATGTGCTTACTGCGGCAATTTCCCACAATTTTTCTGAAAAGTGCCAAATTCCAGCCGATGAGACAATTTTTCCTTGCTCCACAATCCCAGCATATTGATAGCCATATTCGTGAGCCTTGTTCCACGTGTTATAAGACAAAACCTGTCCCCAGCCTTGCCAATATATTCTTGCTAATTCATAGTCAATGTCTTTGTCAAGCCATCGAACATTTTCATTC
>CAYQOF010000116.1:0-9939 GCA_964419035.1 uncultured Anaerolinea sp.
TGAAAACCTTTTTAATCCTGGGGGCAGGCACAGGCGGAACAATGACCGCCAACAAGATGGCGCAGGCGCTCGATCTGCAGGAATGGCGCATCGTCATCGTGGACAAAGACGAGAACCATTATTACCAGCCGGGCTTTCTCTTCATCCCGTTCGGGATCTATTCCCCATCCGACGTGGTCAAACCCAAGCGGAACTTTCTGCCGCCCACGGTGGAGGTGATCTTTGGCGAGATCGAACTGATCGAACCCGACCAGAACCGCGTCCGACTCAGCGGGAATCGGTTACTCAACTACGATTATCTGGTGGTGGCAACAGGCAGTCACATTCGCCCGGAGCAGGTGCCCGGTCTCACTGACGGCGGCGGCTGGCGCAAGAACATTTTCGATTTTTACACTCCTGACGGCGCGGCGGCACTGGCGCGTTTCTTCAAATTCTGGAAAGGAGGGAAACTTGTTCTGAACGTTGCCGAGATGCCCATAAAATGTCCTGTTGCGCCGCTGGAGTTCCTCTTCCTGGCAGATTGGTTCTTCCGGGAACGCGGCATCCGCGACAAAGTTGATATTACATTCACCACGCCCCTGCCAGGAGCCTTTACCAAGCCGCGCGCCTCATCCATTCTGGGAAATATGCTCACCGATCGCGGCATCAAACTAGAGACCGAATACTCGATCATGGAAGTGGACAACGCAAAACAGGTAATCCGCTCCTACGACGAACGTGAAGTCCCCTACGACCTGTTCATCACCATCCCGACCAACATGGGCGCGGAGGTTATCGGCGCATCAGGCATGGGTGATGAGTTAAATTTTGTCCCCGTCAACAAGAACACCATGCAGAGCGTCAAATGGGAAAACGTCTGGCTGATCGGTGACGCCAGCAATGCACCTGCGTCCAAGGCGGGGTCGGTCGCGCACTTCATGCTGGATGTCGTCATCGAAAACATCCTCCGCCACATGGAAGGTCTCGAACCGCTTCCAAAGTTTGACGGTCATGCCAACTGCTTCATCGAATCGGGCAACGAGAAGGGCGTGCTGATTGACTTCAACTACGATGTCGAGCCGCTGCCGGGCATGTTCCCTCTGCCCGGCTTCGGTCCGTTCTCCCTGCTCAGAGAATCTCCCGCCAATCACTGGGGCAAAATGATGTTCAAATGGGTCTATTGGAACGTCCTGCTCAAAGGCGGAGAACTGCCCTTTGAGTCACAGATGTCCATGGCGGGCAAGTGGAAGTAGGCGGCTATGGATAACGAACTCGCTGAAATCAACCGCAAGCTCGATTACCTCACGGCGCAATTCGAAGCCCAGCGCGAGGGACAGCAAGCCATGAAGGAACTGGTGGACGACGCCGTCCCGGTCGTCAACCATGTCATCAAACTGTCCATTGACGAACTTGCCGAAGTGGGCAACGACTTTGAACTTGGCGACCTGCTCTTCCTCATCAAACGCGTCCTGCGCGATACCCGCCTGCTGGTCGGCCTGCTCGACCAACTCGAAGCGGTGGCGGAACTCGCCGACGAAGGCCAGCAGATGGGCAAACGCATCTTCCACCAGGTGACAATGGAACTCGACCGCCTCGAGCGCGAGGGATATTTCGGATTCGCCCGCGCTGGAGTCAAAGTTGTTGACCGCCTCGTCCACGACCATAAGCCTGAGGACCTGGAATCCCTGGGCATTCGCCTGGCTGACGCGTTAAAGGCTGAGGCGCCGGAAAAGGTATCGGTTTTGGACCTGGTACGGGCGATGAATGATCCGAAAGTCCGCCGCGGGCTGTACCGCACGTTCAATCTACTCAAGGCAATCGGTGACTGAGAGTCATTTCAATATCAAAAGGAGAAAACAAAATGTTAGCTGACCTTACTGCTGTCGCTTTCAATGAAGAGGGTTTCATGACCGACCCCAACCAATGGACAAAGGAAATCGCCGAAGTCCTCGCCAAACAGGAGGGCATCGAGACCCTGACCGAGGCGCACTGGAAGATCATTGACTTCTGCCGCCAGACTGGCACGGCTTCGGGAAAATCGCCCACCCTGCGCCAGATCACGACCGGAACGGGCATCTCCACCAAGGACTTGTTCGCGCTCTTCCCCAAGGGACCCGCCAAGAAAGTGGCAAAGGTCGCTGGCCTCGGCAAGCCCGAGGGTTGTGTATAAAAACATGAAAACCTGACAGGTCTTGAAGACCTGTCAGGTTTTCTGAATTTGTAAAAGGAGAAATATCATGACTGACCAACCCCGCAAGATCGCGTTCATTTGCTCGAAAGGCGACCTCGACATGGCATATCCTGCCCTGATCATGGGCTGGGCTGCCCTCGGCAACGGCGTTGACGTAACCTTCTTCTTCACATTCTGGGGGCTTGACCTGGTCAAGAAAACCCGCGTGGACCATCTCGAGATCGCGCCGGTCGCCAATACCAGTTTCAAGATGAGCATGATGGGACTTCCCACCGGCAACCTGGGCATCCCGAATGTTATGGGCATCCTGCCCGGCATGACCGCCTTTTCCAGCTGGTTCATGAAAACAAAGATGAAGTCACTCGGCGTCCCGCCGGTGCGCGAATATCTCGAAATGCTCCATGATGGCGGAGCGAAGATGTACGGCTGCAAAATGACCGTGGACATGTTCGGCATCAAAAAAGAAGACTTCCTGCCCTGCATCGAGAGCGTAGTCACCGCCAGCGATTTCATTGACATGACCGACGGCGCGCAGATCATCTTCATCTGAATATTGCGTTCAAGTAAAAACGACGCTCGGAGTGGAGCGTCGTTTTGTTTAACCGGGTTTGTGGTGCAACGTGAGAAGCCAGCGCGTCAGGAAATATGCCGCGAGCAGGGTCAACGCGATCAACGCCAGGAAAAAACCGATGATCGCGAAATTCCCCGAATTGAAGATCGGCGAAGGCGGCGGGTGCATCACGTTATCGGCATTGGCAAAGACCGCGCGCAGAACGATGATGAAGACGATGTTGGCGAGGGATGTGATCCAGTCCGTGTTGATGAGCCAGAGACCAATTTGCAACAGCGCGCCAGTCACGGCGAAGATCAACGCAAGGCGGAAGCGCGGCTCGGCGAGGAAGAGTCCGTTCCAGTTGGCTTGCATTGCCCAAAGCGAAAGCGGAAGGTAGGTCACCCAAAAGATGATTCCCACGCGTCCCAGCGCGGCAGACCAGTTATGCAACTCTCCTCGTCTGGTGATCAATGCGAGCAGTCCCGCGATCCCTGCGGCGAGGAATGCCAGTTGCGCCGCCAGCACCCACGCGCCGTGCAGGTACACGATCCGCACGTTGATGCCCAGGGATTTCTCCTCGGGTCCGAACAACGCCAGGAGAGCAATTACAATTATGGTGATGAAGAAGGATGTGATGGGTGATTTGAATTTGAGCATGGCGCGATTTTACCGCACAGCATGTCATTGCGAGCGAAGCGAAGCAATCTCCTTTTGGTTGGGGATTGCTTCGTCGGGCTGCACCCTCCTCGCAATGACATATACTATCCATATTTATGATAGATAAACCTCCCGCCAGCCTCGCATTGGATTCGCTTGGGATTCCTCACCGCGTCTTTTTTCACCCGGAGGCTGTCACCAGTTTCGAGCAGGCGGCAAGCGAACGCGGACAACGCCCCGAACAGATCGTGCGCAGCATCCTTTTTCAGGTCAGAGCCGGGGATTATGTCATGGTCCTCATGGCAGGACGCGACCAGGTGGATTGGAGGAAGTTGCGCGCCATCGTCAAACGGTCGCGCGTGCGGATGGCGACCGAGGAGGAAGTGCTGGAGGTGACGGGATATCAGATCGGGACGGTGAGTCCGTTTGGGGTGAGGAGTCAGGCTCGCCCTCCCGAAGAGCATCGGGACCATGGTGAGTTTGATCGAAGGGTCAGGGTGCTGATGGATGCGTCCATTTTGAGGGAGGAGGAAGTCTCCCTCGGTTCGGGCATCCGCAATGCGGCGGTCATCATGAAGAGTTCGGACCTCCGCCGCGCGTTGGGAGAGGTGGAGATCGTGGATCTGGCTGAAAATACCTGATCCATTTCAGTGGATCACAGGTTTGAGTTTGGAATCTGCCCGCTGTCGAATGGAACGGGAGTCCGGATGATTCTCTATGGGAACGCGGGATGATGGAGTAAAATACATTCCATCACTGGACCCTGAGGAAACTCCATGGGTTAAATCGTATCTAACTAAATCACTCACCTTACGCAGAACGTCCCGAAGGCTCTCGTGGAACGAGACTGGGTTGCAGGAAATCCTTCGGGACGGTGCGTAACATCACTAAATCATACACTTGTACCCGGAGGAACAATGAGCTATCACACAATCGTAATTGCAGGCAACCTCGGACGCGATCCGGAAATGCGTTACACCCCTTCTGGCCAGGCGGTCACCAATTTTTCAATAGCCGTAAATGAAAGTTTTACGAGCAATAACGGCGAACGAATCAAGCGTACGATCTGGTTTCGGATCACCGCCTGGGGAAAACAGGCGGAAATTTGCAACCAGTATCTCAAAAAGGGAAGAATGGTATTGGTTGAGGGACGTCTGACAGCGGACCCAAATACAGGAGGACCCCGCATTTGGAGCGGACAGGACGGTCAGTCACGCGCGTCATTTGAAGTTAGCGCCCAGACTGTGCGCTTTCTGTCCTCTTCCCGCGAAGGCGGCGAGGCGCCCATGGCTGGCGGCTTCGAAGGCGCTGAACTCCCGCCGGAGGATGAGATCCCATTCTAACCCTGTGTATACCAACAGGTCTAACAGGTTGGGAAACTTTGGTTTGTTAGACCTGTCCGTTTCCAAATGGATGACAAATAACCATGACCACACCTCCCCAACCCCCCATCCCCGGTCCGCGCATGGAAGTGTCAGATGGGCTGGAAGCCGTCTACAGCAACCTGGCGCGCATCTCGCACTCCCCGGCCGATATCGTGATTGATTTTGCGCAGATCCTGCCCGGCGAAACCAAAGCCAGCGTGCGCGCCCGCGTACTCATGACTCCACTCAACGCCAAGTTACTGGTGCGCGCCCTGACCGAAAACCTGGGCAGGTACGAAGCCGCCTTCGGGGAGATCAAGGTTCCGCACAACAGTTCGCTGGCTGAAAATCTCTTCAAGCCGTTCCAGCCGCCCGAACCGCCGAAGGAGTAATGTTACAAAGAAGGTTAAGCCCATGCATAAGCTCGAAAAGATCGCCGACCAGATCCGCCAGAAGTTCGATGTGCGCACAGCCATGCGCGACCAGGCGCTCGCGCAGGCGCGCCAACTCACGCGCGCCTGTTCGCTCGCCATACGCGCAGTTCACAGGGACGACAGGGAGGCGATGGAGGCGCAACTGGCTGAAGCGAAAACCCTGGCTGACAAATTACGCATTGAACTCAGGGAGCATCCCGATCTCCTGTACGCGGGATACACACAGGACGCCCTCAAGGAATTTGTCGAAGCGAATGTGACCTGCGCCCTGATCCAGAACCAGCCGCTTCAGACTCCCGAGGAACTGGACGTGGACGAAGCCAGTTACCTCAACGGCCTGGCGGAGGTCATCGGCGAATTGCGCCGCCGGACGCTGGACATCCTCCGCTCGGGGTATTCGCAGGAGGCGGAACGCCTGCTCAGGCACATGGACGATATCTACTCGGTCCTCGTGACCATGGATTACCCGGACGCGATCACCAACGGTCTGCGCCGCCAGACCGACCTGGCGCGCAGTATCATAGAGAAGACGCGCGGCGATGTGACGTTCAGCCTGCGCGGGCAGCATTTAACGGAGGCGATGCGGAAGTTGAGCGGTCAATTAAACGACGGTGCGATCGAGGTCGGGGAAGAGAACGGTTTATCCATCCCTGTGAACGAGGACGAGTAGGAGATGGCTCGGCGCGGCACAAAGTTCCCACTAATTGTTTATCAACACATGCTCAACCGCTGGTGGACTCCCATGATTGCCATGGGGTTGGGAATGTTCGCGCTGGCATACAGTGAATACATTAACCCCATGGCGCGCTTCCTGCCCTGGCGCTGGCAACTCTTCGCTGTGATCGGCGTGCTGGCGATTTTGGTGGGGATCTTCTTTTTGATCCTCCGCTATTTTGCCTACGTGCAGGCACAGCCGGAGCGCCTGAGACTGGTCACTCCGTTTATGCGTATCAACATTTCCTACAAGCGAATTATCAAGGTTACAACAAACGAGATGCGCATTCTGTTTCCGCTCAAAAGCATGTCCGGCTGGGTGCGGGACATTTTTGCGCCGCTTGCCAACAAGACCGCCCTGGTGATCGAGTTGAAGGGATATCCCGTGTCGCCGTTCGTGCTGCGGTTGTTCCTTTCGAGATTCTTCTTCAAGGACAGGACGCCTCATTTCGTGATCCTCGTGAAGGACTGGATGCAATTCAGCGCCGAACTGGACAGCATGCGAAGCGGCAGCGACCCCAGCCTCCAATCGCCGCAAAAACGGCGGAGGAGTTCCATCCTTTCGCGTTTGCCACGGAAATGAAGATTTATTTTGCATGTTCGATCACCGGCGGACGTGAGTTCGAATCCGTGTATCAGGTCATCGTCCGCGCGTTGACGGAGGATGGTCACGATGTGCCGACGGCTCATTTGGCGGAGGCAGGCGTAACGGCGCGCGAAGCGGCGCTCGATCCGTACCAGGTCTATGCGCGTGACGTTGAATGGATCCTTGCCTGCGATGCGTTGATCGCGGAGGTCAGTGTTCCGTCACATGGTGTGGGGTATGAGATTGGAGTTGCGCTGGGGAATGGGAAGCGGGTGCTGGCTTTGTATCAACATGGGCGCAAGATATCGAAGATGATCAGTGGGAATCCCGACCCAAATCTCTCCGTACTAATTTACAAATCCGCCGGGGATGCCATTCAGCAGATCCGTGAGTTTTTTGCGGAAAACGGTTTGTGAAAAATGTCATCACTTATCGGTTACATTCTACGATGGCTTAATTGGGATGCACAGGATATGATGGAAATCGGAGACGGTACATAGACACCTCCAAATGCTCCTCACTGTCTCCTCCTTTGGCGAAAGCCTCCGCCGGTGCGATGACGTATCGGCGGAGGCATTTTTAACCTGGTTTATCTCCTGCCTGCCGGTGAGGTGGAGCCGGAAACCGGCAAAACGATGAAGAAGGAACTTCCCTTCTCCGCCGCCGATTCAACCCAGATGCGTCCCTGGTGCGCGTCCACGATGGTCTTGACGATCGCAAGCCCGAGTCCGGAGCCTTCCTCCGAGACTATGTTGCTGCCGCGATAGAACTTGTCGAAGATGTGCGGTTGATCGGTTTGAGGGATGCCGCGGCCATTGTCCTTTACCTGCAGGATCAACTGATCGCCCTCGGCGTGGATGGAGACGCTCACTTCCCCGCCGTTGTTCGAATATTTGATCGCGTTCCCGACCACGTTATCCAGCACCTGCCGCAGGCGCACGGGATTGGCTCGCAAGGCGGGGAGTGATGGGGCGATGTCAGTGCTTACCTTGAGGCGTTTGGCTCGGATCTGTCCCTGCAACATGTCGAGCGTGTAGCGCAGGATGCCGTCGAGTTGAACGTACTCGCGGCGCGTATCCAGCCCGGCTTCGATGCTGCCCAGGTCGAGCAGGTCGTTGATGAGGGAGGTGATGTGCTGGACGCTGTCCTGAATGCGGTTGAGAAAATCGCGCTGGATATCGTTCAGGGAGCCGGCGCGTTCGATCAATTCCGTGTATCCGATCACGGAGGTGAGGGGGGAACGCAGATCGTGCGAAACGGTGTGAACGAATTCGCTCCTCATGCGATCCATTTCCTTCAGGTAGGTGACGTCCTGCACGGTGATGGCGTATCCCACATCCGGGATCAAGGCAATGCGGGCGCTCCCAACCCTGCCATCGGGAAACCCGATCTCATGATAATGGAGCGGGTCCCGGTTGTCCCTGTTCGTGATCAACGCCCGCAGATCGGGATGCTGTCTAAGACCCAGGACCGGTTTGCCGATCGCCGTCCTTGGGTCCAGACCGAAGGAGCGGCACATTGCAGGGTTCACAAGGACGATGTTGTATTCCTGATCCAGGATCATGACGCTGTCATGGATGCCGTTGAACACGGTCTCCAAACGTGAACGCTCAGCCTCGGAGATCTGGGCGCGTTTCTTTAACGAGGAGGTTGTGCGATTGACCTGGCGGCGAAGCCAGTCGCCCACGCGATATGCGTGTTTGAGCGTGCTTTCCACCGCGTCGACGATATCGTCCGTTCGCAGCGGCGGCGTGAGGAATCCGCTTATGCCCACCTGCAGGATGCTCTTGAGCAATTCCGGTTCTGCTTTTTCGGTGTAGATGAGGAAGGGCAGGGTGGGGTAGCGCTCGAGGAGACTCGCTGCGACCTTCACCCCTTCGTTCCCATCGAATGTTTCCCCGATCAACAGAAGCGCCGGCGAGATCTCCTGTGTCAGGCGGTTTAACGTCTTCACATCGCTGGCAATCGCCGTTTCATACCTGACGGCGCGCAGGGCGCGTTCCATCAATTTCAAAACACTGGATTCATCCAATGCCAGCAGGATCAGGTCGGGTTTGGGCATAGAAGTCGCAGGAATTTTACTTCTTTTTCAACGTAATGGGGACGGGCGGGGTGGTTTTCTCCGCGATGCGCGCCAGGCGCTGTAAAGCCGCGCGCGTCGTCTGCAACGCCTGCTTTTGCTCCTCGTTCAAGCGGCCGGGCATGCCGGTCAACAAAAAGTCAACGGGATGGATCGCCGCCTGCAACTCCTCGGCGATCGTACTTCGTATGTTTTCCAGGACGGCGTTCTGTTGTTTCTGCGCCTCCCTGGATGACTGCGCCGATTCGTTCAGGGCGCGGAACAGGCGGGCGTTTACGAGCGAGATCGAGGCATAATCAGCGACCGCCTCGAGCAGGGTCTGTTCCGTTTTCGTAAACGGATGCGCCTCCCTGCGGACGACGATCAACATGCCGATGACCTCGCGTTGGACCTTGATCGGCACCACACAGACCGACTTGCCGAGGTTCACGATGCGGAACTGGAGCAACGGCTCGCCCGCCATGGCAAGCGTCTCGCCGGAGAGAGCCACCAGCGCGCTGACGCCGTCGTCCATGGGCATGTTCATCTTTTTTGCCCACACATCGGGCAGACCGCGCTGCGCCGTGAGCAGGTAAGCCTTGCTCTCCTGGTCGCGGATGAGGAGCCAGGCGACGTTAGCGCTGGAAACCTGCAGCGCGCCGTCCACGATCTTCTGGAACAGGAAGCGCTGGTCGTTGATCGAGATGACCGCCTTGCCGATGTTGATGATGGCGGTCAGTTCGCGCACCTTGCGATGCAGTTCCTGGTTCATCTCACTGACCTGCAGGTTCAACAGCCTGCGGTCGCGCGCATCGTGCACGCGTTTGAGGACGCGTTCCACAGCCGCCAGCACCTCCGCATCGCGCGAGGGCCACAGGATATAATCCGCCGCGCCGAGACGGAACGCCTGGATGATGTCGTGCTCCTGTCCCTTTGCCGCGATGACGAGCAGGGGCGTATCCACGCCCTGTGAAGCCAGCGCGTAGAGCAGGTCTTTCGCCGTCAGGCCGGGCAGGTTCAAATTTGCAATGATCAGGTCCGGGGGAGTCTGAAGCGCTTTCTTGATCGCGGAGGCTGAATCGGAAACGACATCCACCCGATAACCCACAGACTTGAGCGCCTGGCGGGCGATCAGGTCGCTGATCTCAGGGTCGTTCTCGACGAGCAGAATGCGGTCCCCGGAATTGGACATAAGTATCTCTCAATCGGGATTTGTTCTTTAAGGATTGTAACACTCTTTATCGAAAATTCATGGTCAGCGTGAGTTTTGTCATGTATACTCGCAAACCATGAGGTCTCGTGCGCGCTCGATATGTATCGGGTACGCTCCGGCGCCTGCCCGGACGGATCGGCGCGTGACAATCGAACCTCCAAAGTGTTGTGGGAATAAGAACAATCTTTA
>CAYQOF010000117.1:0-9925 GCA_964419035.1 uncultured Anaerolinea sp.
GATGCGCGAGGTGTATCAACGCGGACTGGAGATGGGCAATGACCCGACGCGTTTCTCGGTCATTGGCGATTGTCAGAACGTTTCCTCCTATTTCCTCGCCACGTTCGACAAGCCCGGCGATTACAGCCTCGGCGAACAAAACGCATACCTGGGACCGACGATTGATCATTACCAGGGTTCGTTCTCGCGCGTCAGTCTGGCGGTGAAGGGCGGGTTCAACGTGGCGGCTGTCCTTTCGCCCTTGCGCGCCGACCCGAAGTCCTGCAATCCGAACGAATCCCCGCTCGATTGCGAACTGCGCGTTTGGAATCCCTCCGTGGTCTTCGTCAGCATGGAGACGTGGTGGTCGGAAAAGCCCGAGGAGGAATACGACAAGTACATGCGCCGCGTGATCGAGCGCATCCTTGAGACTGGCGCGGTGCCGATCGTCGCCACCAAAACCGACAACCTCGAAGGCGGACACGCCATCAACGCGACCATCGCGCAGATCGCTTACGATTACAACATACCGCTCTGGAACTTCTGGGCGGCTGTCCAGCCGCTGCCCGATCACGGTCTCAGCCCGGATGGATTCCACCTGACCTTCGGGCGCAACTTCTTCGATGACCCCAAACGAATGAAGAACGCCTGGCCCTGGCGAAACCTCACCGCGTTGCAGACGCTGGACATCGTTCGCACGGGTGTGATGGGCGGGGAGTAATACCTGTTTACGCGTTTGCCGGTTAAAATTGCGGGAACCATTTCCGGTTCTTCGGGCAGGGTGTTGATTTTTGCATTGTCGAGGAGGATGCATTCGGAACACGCGAGGTCATGCCCGCGTGAAGGTGACGAAGTGAGGAGTGTATTTCCATGAAAGCCAGGGACATTATGACACGGGATGTGATCAGTATCCGTGCGGATACGACAGTGGACGAGATCGAGAAATTGTTGAGCGAGCATCGCATTGGCGGCCTGCCATCGAGGAATGAGGAATGACGCTGCTCGTCCTCGCGGTCCTATCCGGTTTTGCGCTTGCGTTCGTCGCGCCCTTCCTGACGCGGCGATTGGGCAGCGCGGCCGGCTGGGCTCTGGCGATTTTGCCTGCCGGTCTCACCCTATATTTTGCCGGCCTGTTGCCTTCCGCTGCCGCGGAGCAACCTGCTGTTTTCTCCTCTCCCTGGGTGCCGGAACTGGGCTTACGCTTTTCGTTCCGCGCTGATGGTTTGGGTCTGTTGTTTGCGCTGTTGATCAGCGGGATCGGCGCGCTGATCTTTGTCTACGCGGGAGGCTACCTCAAGGGGAATCCCAACCTTGGGCGGTTCTATGCCTGGCTGCTGGTCTTCATGGCGGCGATGATCGGGGTGGCGTTATCCGACAACATCCTTCTGCTGTTTGTGTTCTGGGAACTGACCAGTATCAGTTCATACATGCTGATCGGATATGAGCATGAGCGCGAGAGCGCGCGCTTTTCCGCGCTGCAGGCGTTCCTTGTGACGGGCTTGGGAGGTCTGGCTCTGCTGGCGGGTTTGCTGCTTCTCGGAATGGCAGGGGATTCCTTCGAACTTTCCGTTCTGCTGCAAAAAGGCGATGTGCTTCGTGCGGACGCGCTTTACGTCCCGGCGGTCATCCTGATCCTGCTCGGCGCGTTCACCAAGTCGGCGCAGTTTCCGTTCCATTTCTGGCTTCCGAATGCAATGGAGGCGCCGACGCCTGTCAGCGCATACCTGCACTCGGCGACGATGGTCAAGGCTGGTGTCTATTTGCTGGCGCGTCTCGGACCGGCGCTCAACGGGACCGATCTGTGGTTCTACGCTGTCGGCGGTGTGGGCGCGGCGACGATGCTCGTCGGCGGTTATCTTGCTTTGACCCAGACCGACCTGAAGCGGCTGCTGGCGTATTCCACGGTCAGCGCGCTGGGCATGTTAACCATGCTGATCGGTCTCGGCTCGAAACACGCGCTCGAGGCGGCTGTGGTCTTGCTGTTGGCGCATGGATTATACAAAGGCGCGTTGTTTCTCGTGGCTGGCGCGGTGGATCACGAGACCGGCACGCGCGACGTTACACAACTGGGCGGGTTGTTCTCCAAGATGAGGCTGACAGCCATCGCGGGAGGCATCGCATCCCTCTCGATGATGGGCTTGCCTCCGTTATTTGGATTTATCTCCAAGGAATTGACCTATGAGACCGCGCTCGAATTCGGTCCATGGCTGGCAGGCGCGGTCGTACTTGCGGGATTGTTCTTCGTGTTCGTCGCCGGGGCTGTCGGCGTGGGACCGTTCTGGGGAAAGCCGAAGCAGACCCCAAAGTCCGCGCATGAGGCGCCTTTCAGTATGTGGCTCGGTCCTTTGACGCTGGCGGGACTGAGTCTGCTCATCGGAATTTTTCCCGCGTCGGTGAGCGGTTTCCTCGTGAGTCCGGCCGTCTCCGCCGCGATCGGCGAGACGGTCAGCGTCAAACTAAAGTTATGGCACGGCGTGAACACGGCGTTCATCCTGAGCGTGTTGACTCTGCTGATCGGCGCGGGATTATTCGCCGCCCGCGAACCGATTCGTTTGGGGCTTGCGAGGCTGACATGGCAATGGGGTCCATCCTTTTTCTATGACCGTTCGCTTGACGGACTCAATGCCGTGGCGCGCGGGCAGACGCGCTTTTTGCAAAGCGGTTACCTGCGTTTTTATCTTTTTACCATTGTGTTTGTGGGCACAGGACTGGCGGGATTTACGTTGTTCACGCGCGGCGGATTTCACTGGCCCCTCGATGTGTTGGACGTTCGTTTCTATGAAGCGCTGCTGGCGGTTTTGATCCTGTGCGGCGCGTTCTACGCGACGATATCGAAATCCCGGCTTGGGGCGGTCGCCTCGCTGGGGGTTGCCGGGTATGGTGTGGCGCTGGTCTATCTTCTGTTCGGCGCGCCCGACCTGGCAATGACACAGTTCCTCATCGAATCCCTGACGGTCATCCTGTTCGTGCTCGTATTCTATCACCTGCCTCATTTCGCGCAGCTCAGTTCACCGCGTACCCGCTTGCGCGATGTGTTGATCGCCCTGCTTGCAGGCGGATCGATGACCGCGCTGGTGTTGACCGCCGTTGGCACCCAGATTCATGACAACATTTCCGATTATTTCGTGCAAAATGCCGTGTCATTGGGTCATGGACGCAACATTGTCAACGTGGTCCTCGTTGATTTCCGCGGTATCGATACGCTGGGCGAGATCACAGTGCTGGGCATTGCGGCTGTCGGAGCGTATGCACTTTTGAAATTGAACCTGGAGGGGGGAAGAGAGAGGAAAGGAGATGGAAAGTGACATCGTTGATTCTTCGGACGACGGCGCGTTTTCTGATGCCGCTATTATTGATGTTTTCCGTGTTCCTGTTCCTGCGCGGACACAACCAGCCGGGAGGAGGTTTCGCCGGCGGATTGATGGCGGCGGCTCCGTTCGCGCTCTATTCCATCGCGTTCGGCGCGGCGGAGGCGCGGCACGTTCTGCAGATCAAGCCGCGCTTTTTGACTGGCGCGGGGCTGCTGACATCGCTTGCCAGCGGCGTGATCGGCTTGTTGAATGGAAGACCTTTCCTCGCCGGCGTGTGGTGGAACATCCCGCTGACGGACGGGAGTTCCTTCAAAATAGGAACCCCGATCCTCTTCGACCTCGGCGTCTATCTGACGGTGGTCGGCGTGACGTTGACCATCATCTTTGCCCTGGAGGAGGCTGAATGACATGGAGATCATCCTGGCTTTCGTGATCGGCGGGTTGTTCGCGGCAAGCGTTTACATGCTCCTGCGGCGCAGTCTTGTAAAACTGCTCATCGGTCTGGCATTGTTGAGTCACTCGGCAAACCTGTTGATCTTCACCGCGGCGAAGTTGACTCGAGGAAGCCCTCCCATCATCAATGCAAATCTGCCCGTGACCGAGCAGACCTTTGCCGACCCGCTGCCACAGGCGCTCATTCTCACCGCCATCGTCATCAGTTTCGGCGTCATGGCATTTGCTTTGGCGCTGGCTTTCCGCGCCTATCGCAGTATCGGAACGGACGACCTCGATCAGATGAAGAGCACGGACGCCTGAAAGTGAACCCATCTTAACCATGAATGTATTGCTTATCCTGCCCATCTTCATCCCGCTGGTGACAGCAATCCTTGCCTTGCTGTTCCGAAGGTCGCGCGAAATCCAGCGCGTCCTGAGCCTGGTCGGGTCGTGGGCGTTGTTCGGCGTATCGGTGATGCTGATCGTTGACGTGCGGCAGAACGGGATTCAAGCCGCGCAGATGGGCGATTGGCCCGCCCCGTATGGCATCACGCTGGTGGCTGACCTGTTCGGCGCGGTCATGATCCTCCTCACGGGTATCATCGCTGTTGCAGTGACGCTGTATTCCCTGGTCAGCGTGGATGAGAAGCGCGAGGAATTTGGGTATCACTCGCTTTATCATTTCCTGTTGATGGGAGTGTGCGGCGCCTTTTTGACCGGCGACCTGTTCAACCTGTATGTTTGGTTCGAGGTCATGTTACTGGCATCGTTCGTGCTCATGGCGTTGGGAGGCGAACGAGGGCAGATGGAGGGCGCGATCAAGTACGTGACCCTCAACCTGCTGTCGTCGGCGATGTTCCTGTCCGCTTTGGGGTTGTTATATGCGACCGCCGGCACGCTGAACATGGCAGACCTCGCGTTCAAGTTCTCCGATGTTTCCGATGTGCAGCATCAGGGCATTATTGCAGCACTGGGGATGTTGTTCCTTGTGGCGTTCGGGATCAAAGCAGCCGTGTTTCCGTTGTTCTTCTGGCTGCCGGCTTCGTATCACACGCCGCCGGTCGCGGTCACTGCGCTCTTTTCCGGTCTGTTGACGAAGGTCGGAGTGTATGCCCTCATCCGGGTCTTTACCTTGATCTTTGTGGGGAATATGGACTACACCCAGATCTTGATCCTCACTCTGGCTGGCTTCACCATGGTAACCGGCGTGTTGGGAGCAGTGGCGCAATACGATTTCCGCCGCCTGCTTTCCTTCCATATCATCAGCCAGATCGGTTACGCACTGATGGGGTTGGGAATCTTCACCGCGTCGGCGCTGGCTGGAGCCGTGTTTTTCATTTTTCACGTCTCCATTGCCAAGGCGTCCCTGTTCCTGGTCAGCGGCGCGGCGCGGCGTCTGCATGGGACGTACGATCTCAAGCGTCTGGGAGGGTTATATCAGGCGCAGCCAATACTGGCGATTTTGTTCCTCGTGTCGGCAATGTCGCTGGCAGGACTCCCGCCGTTTTCCGGCTTTTTCGCGAAACTAGGGTTGGTGCGTGCGGGGCTGGATGCGGGACAGTACGTCATTGTCGCAGTGGCATTGGGTGTGAGTCTGTTGACCTTGTTCTCCATGGTCAAGATCTGGGGCGAAGCGTTCTGGAAGCCGATACCGGATCACGGCAGCAAGACCGGTGAATTATCAGGATCGCGCCTCGGCAACTGGCTGATCCCCATAGCGATTCTCTCCGCGATCTCCGTCGTGCTTGGGTTTGGCGCCGGTCCCGCTTTCGATATTGCTTTGCAGGCAGGCAATCAATTGATGGATCCGCAAATGTACATTCAGGCGGTCCTGGGAGGCGCAAGATGAATTATTTTCTGCTGAATATCGTGCTTGCGCTCGCCTGGGCGGCGCTCACCGAGGATTTCAATCCCACCAACCTGACCTTCGGTTTCATCCTGGGATATTGCACGTTGTTCGCGGCGCGCCGGGCTCTGGGTCCATCCGATTACTTTTTGAAGGTCCGGCAAGCCATCAGTTTTACGTTGTTCTTCCTGTGGGAACTCATCCTTGCCAACCTGCGGGTGGCGTACGATGTGCTCACCCCGCGCGATCACATGAAGCCGCGCGTGATCGCCGTTCCGCTCGATGCGCGCACAGACGCGGAGATCACCGCGCTGGCGTATTTCATTTCACTGACTCCCGGCACGCTCAGTCTGGACGTTTCCACCGACAAGCGCACGCTTTTCATCCACGCGATGTACGCGCCGGATGCCGACGCGCTGAGACGGGAGATCAAACAGGGATTCGAGCGGCGTCTGCTGGAACTGATGCGCAGCACCAGGACAGAGAAAGGTTGAAAATGAACATTATCATCATGATCACTTTCGGTTTATTGGTTTTGGCGATGTTCATCGCGTTCGTGAGGCTGGTGCTTGGACCCAGCCTGCCGGCGAGGGTGGTCGCCCTGGACATGATGGCGGTATTGGCGGTCGGCATCATCGCAGTCTATTCCGTCGCCACCGGGCAGCCCATTTTCCTGGATGTCGCCATTGTCCTCGCGCTGATCGGGTTCCTCGGCACCATTGCGTTCGCGTACTTTGTTGAAAAAGGAGAACTGCCATGGCGGAAAGCATAAGCCAGTTCCTGCTCCTGCTCGGCGCGGTCTTCATGCTTCTTGCCGCCATCGGGCTGGCGCGTATGCCGGATGTGCTCATGCGTTTGCACAGCATCACCAAATCCAACACGCTGGGCGTGGGACTTATCATGCTGGGCGTCGCCCTGCGCTTCGACGATTTCGCCATTGCAGTGCGGGCGCTCGCCATTGTGATCTTCATGTTCTCCACCGCTCCCGTGGCGGCGCACATGATCGGCAGGGCGGCATATCTCTCCGGCGTGCCACTATGGGAAGGGACGCTCAGCGACGAAATGCGCGGATGTTACGATGTTGAAACCCATACCTTGTCCAGCACGGCTAAAAATCCCAGCCTGACTCCCGAATAGACGGCGAGGGGGAAATGATCATCTGCAGGATGTTCTGCCAAATGTGCTGATTTGGGGTGACTGCGGAGTTCCTCAATTACAGGGAACTCCGCAGTCGTTTCATTGCATTTTGATGAAATCCCTTATTCCGACCTTGACAAATTAGAACAAGTGTTCTATATTATGAGCCGTCGGTGTTCCCTGTACATTTGTGGTCTGCGACCACAGGAGGCTCTCATGAACCGTTCGATGCGTCTCAGTCTGTTCCCCATCCTGCGTGGAACCGCCCTCAGGCGGGGCGCCATTTTCGGCGCGATCATCTTCAGCGCGTTAATGGCGTTCGAGATATTCAACTACTCCAGCACTTCGTTCGCCCTGCACGATATTCTGGGCGACCTGTCCTTTGGTCCGTTCCGCTGGGCGAGCGTCCTTGCCTTCGCCTTTTGCGGCATTGACTTTGCCGGCATCGCCCGCATCTTCACACCGGAAAAGGGACGCGACGAACCCGCCGAAGTCTGGTATCTCTTTGCGGCATGGCTGCTGGCGGCAGGCTTCAATGCCACACTCACCTGGTGGGGCGTTTCGGTCGCGATCCTCAAGCATACTGCGGAGGGCGGCGTCCTGCTCGGGCAGACGACCATGATCAAAATGGTGCCGGTTTTTGTGGCGTGCATGGTCCTGCTCATCCGCGTGTTGTTGATCAACACCTTTTCCATCGCGGGCGAACGACTCTTCACCCTGGCGGAAAGCCAACCCTCGAACCGATTCTCGTATCGTTCCATGCCCGAATCCGCCGGGTCTTCGAATGCAAGTTTCCCGCGCCCTGCGCCAAAGCCCAACCCTGTCGCATCTCAGCGACCGCTCTATAACGAGCCGACTTACCATCCCCTTGGCATGAACGCGCAGGGACAGAATAATAATCCATCCGTGAGGAGGTAAACCCTTTCAAATCATCCTGACCCCTTCCACTTCGTGATCCTCCTACAACAAAACATCCAACACGATACAGACGTTGCCATTGCGCAACGTCTGTATCGTATTTACAGAATATCATCAATGTTCCAGCGTGCTCTCGCCGTCTGTGAGGACGTAAAAACTGCGCGCCTGGTCGCGGATGAAATCGGTCACGATGTAGCCTGCGGCGAAGGCGGTCTCGAAGACCTCGCGCGAAAAGAAGCGCCAGTCACGCGCCAGGGGAAAATCCGCCTCCTTCAAGGCATTGAATTCGGAGGGGATCTCGACGAGCGCGAGTTTCCCCTCGAGGGGAGAGAAATGTTCGGGCGGCTGGATCCAGCCCGAAGCGCCGGAAAGAGGCGCATATAGAGGATGGAGTTCGGCTTTCGAGAAGTCATCCAGTTTCAACGCGCGGCGGGCGCGTTTGCCGAGTCTGCTTTCGACACGGCGCGTGTTGATCCACCAATCCACCTGGAAGCGGTCGGATGCCAGACCGGCGTTCAAGCCGTCGCGCATGTCGCCGTATTCGGATCGGCGATAGATGTTGCAGACCGCGCCGAGTTTTGCGATGTTGAGATACGCGTTGCGGCTCAACAACGGATCGTACGTCCACGTGATGTGATCGAGACCCTGATGACGCACCATCTGCCATTGCGCCCGCTTCAACGCGAAGCCGACGCCTGAATCGCGGTACCTCGGCTCGACACCCAGCATGTGCGAGCAGTGCTTCGGGCGCGGACCGTCGGGCGTGAATTCGAGGCCGGGAAAACCGAACACGAAACCAACGAGTTGATCTGCGACGTATGCGCCGATGACCAAACCTCCGTTATGGATTGCCGTGATGAAGATGTGCGCGGGGACGACGTCTGTTTCACTGCCGTGCCAGACGGCGCGCTGCAGTTCTTCGACGGCGGTCATCTCTTCGGGGGATTCGAGGATTTTTATAACAGGAGCAGGCATGGGCGTGAAACGAAGCGGTGGATCAGCGCGGGCGGCGCAACGCCTCCTGAATCCTTTGCGCGAGAGGTTTGCGCGCGAGATAGTCGAGACGATAGGCAAAGCGCGCCGGCATCAATCCGAACATGCGCGGCAGATTCTCCACGGGACAGGTGCGGTTCACGGAAACGTAATCAAGCCAGTAGGTGGATGCAGGGGAGGCGCGCGAGAAGGAATCGAGCAGGACGATAAGCGCGCGCATGTAGGGATAGGGAAGCGGCAGGAGTATGCGGCGTGTATGCGTGACAGCCATCAGCGTTTCGAGCACCTGGCGCAATGTGAAATACTCGCCTCCGCCGATTTCGTATGCCTGGTTGACTGCATCGGGATTCTCCAGCGCCCAGACCATGCAGGTGACCAGGTCTTCGACCCACAGCGGCTGCATCAGTGTTCTTCCATCGCCGGGGATGGGAAAGAAGCCGGGCGCGATCCGCAGAAAACGCGCAAGGTGTGTAGTGAACCCGTCCTCGGGTCCAAAGACAATGGATGAACGGATGATGGTGAACGGCACGCCGCTTCGACGGATGTGTTCCTCGGCGATGCCCTTCGCCTTGTGGACCGGGAAGGCGGAGGCGCGGTCTGCGCCGAGATGACTGAGGAAGATGAAGCGCTGGATTTCGGCATCCGCCGCGGCGACCGCCAGATTGCGCGTGCCGTTGATGTCTGTGGTGAGCAGGCTGCCGCGCCGTCCCAGCCCCGTTGCGCTGGCGAGATGATAGACCTGATCCACGCCGCGCATTGCGGCGCGCAGGCCGCGCTCGTCGTTGAGGCTGACGACGGAGACCTCGACCGGCACGCCCTTCGGGAGGCGCGGGGATCTGGGGGAGGGGCGAAGCAGAACGCGCACCTGCTTTCCCGCTTCCGAGAGGTGACGAACAAGAGCGCGACCGATAAAGCCCGTCGCGCCGGTGACCAGAATCATATTAAAGATTATAGCAGAGGGCGGATGATCCCCGTGAGGACATCACTGCATTTGGAAGGATGCAGTCTGTGAGTTTCCCCCATCCCGTTTCCCGGTACCCGTTCAAGACCTTCGTCTGTAGGGTCTGAAATATTCGTCAACGATGTTTGCGATCAGGAGGACGAACCCTGCCAGCAGGGTGGCGGCGAGCCATTTTACGACTGTGACCATGTATGCTCCAGAAATCCACGAATGAAGAGAACGATCGTCAACTACATGACGTGGATTCTGAAAAAAGTAACAGAGGGGAACTTACAAAAAGGTATGCTCGTCCGAAACCGAGTCGGGTGGTATCATCACTCTATGAAGACCGCCACTGCGCAGGCA
>CAYQOF010000118.1:0-5063 GCA_964419035.1 uncultured Anaerolinea sp.
GCCGCACGTCCTGCGCCGAACCCGCGACGAAGTTCTCAAAGACCTCCCGCCGCGCGTGGACAACAACTTCTTCGTCGAGATGACCGACCCGCAATGGAAAGCCTATAGGGAATTTCAGGAAACCGTCGCCAAACTTCTTTCCAATGCCAAACGCCGTCCGCTCACGCCGAAGGAACATGAAATCCTGTTGATGAGTCTCGTCAAAATGCGCCTCATCTGTAACGCCCTCGCGCTCCACGATAAAGAGATTCCTCCGAAAGACATCGAAAAGACGGGACCCAAACTCACCGAGCTCGACGAAATTCTCACCGAAGAAATCGCCAGCAACGGACACAAAGCCGTTGTCTTCAGTCAATGGGCGAACATGCTCGCGCTCACCGAACCCATCCTCGAACGCATCGGTCTCGGTTACGTCAAACTGACAGGCGCAGTCCCCTCCGCCAAACGCGGCACGCTCATCGAAAAATTTTTCAACGACCCTGATTGCCGTGTCTTCCTCTCCACTGACGCGGGCGGCGTGGGGCTCAACCTGCAAGCCGCCTCGCTTGTCATCAACCTCGACCTCCCTTGGAATCCCGCCGTCCTCGAGCAGCGCATCGCCCGCGCTCATCGTCACGGTCAGCCCTCCTCCGTGCAGGTCATCAACCTCGTCGCCAAAGACACCATTGAAGAACGTATGTTGGATACGCTCTCCGCGAAGAAAAATGTTTTCGCCACCGTCTTCGGCACCGACGAATCTCCGACCTCCATCAAATTTGCAGACATGGGTCAAAGCCTCCTGCAAAAATTGGGCGACTTGTTGAAGACTCCTGCAGAAGTGGAACTCGCTCTCGCTCCGACCGCGCCAACACCCGAACTTGAGATTCCGTCCGCAGAGCCGCCCGCTTCTCTCCCGACTTTGAGCGGGTTCGCCGACCTGTTGCTTGACCGCGTCCCGAGCCGCATCCTGCTCGTCCGCAAAGCGCCCTACATGCCTGGCGCGACGGGCGAAGGAGTCATCGTGGTCGTCTCAGGCGCGCCCGCCGATCTGCGTCCCGCCGTCGAATCGCTCCTCTCCGAATACTTCACCGAGAACATCCCACAACTCCACCTCATGGACTCTGAGGGATTCCAATCGCTCGCCTCCTTCGTCCCTGCCCTTGCCGCCGAACCCGCGCCTGAAGACATCGCCTACCGCGCCGAGAAAATCTCCGCGCCCGAACGCAAAGCCGACCTGCCCTCCATTCGCCGCAAACGCGCCAATGAAGGACTCGCCTTCGCCGAAAAACGCCTCGCCCTCGCCGACCTCCTGCTCAAAGGCGACTTCCCCGAAGAGATGACGCGCCCCCTGCGCGAAGCCCTCGGCTGGAGTCTCACCTCCCTCCTCACACTCCATTCAGACCGCGACCCCTCCTCCGACCTTCCCTCCCCGCGCCTCGTTCAATCGCAACTTGTCGAAGCAGGACATCTGTCAGTGGAGTTAGCTCAAAGGTTGTCTCAAGTTCGGGATTTAACCGCCCAGCCCGAAGCGGGGGAAGAAGCGGTTCCTTTATCCGCAAAAACAGGAAATGCATTGCTTGAGTCCGTCAAAGAACTTGTCGCATTGGCGCAGGAACAAATCGTAAAGACGGGGCTATAATTGCGTAACCCGAAATTCATTTCGCTGTACCAAAGGAGAAATTCCATGCAAAGTCTATCCTTGCATACCCGCGTCGGCAAAGACGGCATTCTTAGACTTGAAATGCCAAGCGACTTGATAGATACTGAATTGGAAATTGTGTTGATCTTCAACCCTGTTACAGAAAGCGTCGCAGGTTGGTCGCCTGACTTTTTTACGGAAGTGATTGGCGGTTGGCAAGGCGAACCTCTTGTGCGCGAACCGCAAGGTCAATATGAAACGCGGGATGAACTCAAATGACATACCTGCGCGTCCCTGGCTTGCAAATGGAAGACTGGCAAGCCTGATTATTTATGCCCCAACTCATCCTCGCCCCCGCGGGACACGGCAAAACCGAGCGCGTCATCCAGCGCGTGCGGCAGGTGTTGGCGGACGAGCCGCTGGCGCCTGTTGTCGTTGTCGTTCCCAATTCGATTCAAGCAAATAATTTTCGCAAACGATTGTCGGCATCGGGTGGCGCGCTGGGCGTGGAGGTCCACACCTTTCACACGCTCTACGCCGAACTGCTGACTCGCGCGGGACAGCCGATCCCGCTCCTGCTCGATCCCGTGCGGATTCGCCTGCTCCGCGCCATCGTGGACGATCTCTGCGAACGCGGCGCGATGACTCATTACGCGGCGTTACGCGCCAAACCCGGATTCATTGCGGGACTTCGTAACACGATTGAAGAACTCAAACGCGCCCGCATCTTCCCTGACCATTTTTCTGCCTCCGTTAAGGGACTGGGCGCGCGGCTGGAGGAGATCGCCTTCGTCTATTCTGCGTATCAGAATTGGTTGCAAAAACAAAACTGGGCGGACAATGAGGGACGCGGCTGGCTGGCGGCGATTGCGCTCGAATCAAACCCGACGCTGGGGGTTGATACCCGTCTATTTGCCGTCTCTGGCTTCGACGAATTCAACCCCACGCAACTGGCAGTCTTTTCCCTTTTAGCGGAACGCGCCAAAGAAACTCTCATCACGTTGACGGGCGATATTCACAACCCAACCCGCCCCGCGCACCATCGCTTTCACCGCGCGCAGGAAGCAATCATATCCAGCCTCGGAACTCAACCCGAAGCAATGGATTCATCGTCCATGCTTTTGCCATCCATCGCGAACATGGAGGCCTCGCTGTTTGAACCCATCCCCGCGAACCCGTCATTGCGAGGAGGGCGTTCTTACCGACGAAGCAATCCCCCCTCCGACGAGGAGATTGCTTCGTCGCTCACTCCGTTCGCTCCTCGCAATGACGTGGAATTTGTGGAAGCCCAAACCCGTGCCCTCGAAGTCCGTGCGGCGTTGCGGTGGATTAAAGCCCGCGTCGTACGTGACGGCATGAAGTTGAGCGATGTCGCGGTGTTGGCGCGTGACCTGGAACCCTACCGCGCTTTTCTCACCGAAGTGGCGGACGAGTTCGGGATTCCTTTGCGTATCGTGAGCGGACAACCGCTCATCGCGAATCCCGCTGTTGCCGCGTTGTTGACTTTGCTCTCGTTGCCAGCGGAAGAGTGGAAGCGGCGCGCTCTGGTTGAGTCGTGGCGCAGCCCGTATTTCGATTTCAGCGGGCTGGGAATCGATGTTGAGTCCGCGGCGTTGTTGGATGAGATCTCACGCGCGGGAAGGGTCATGCAGGGATTATCACAATGGGGCGAGGCGCTTGAGTTGTGGGAGAAGAAAAAGGGATTGGCAGATGAAGATGGCGACGCTCCTCTCCCGATGGGAGAGGGTACAGGGGTGAGGGAAAAATTTGAGTCGTTCGTTGATCTGCTTACTCCGCCCAGCCGCGCTTCGATGAAAGAGTTTGTGGCGTTCGTGGAAGCTTTGATTGGGGATGACCCTGCCCTCGACCCCCTCCCAGCCTCCCCCAAATCCGACGTGGGAAACTTGGGATATGCGCGGAACAATAAACTTGTCGGATTTGGGGGAGGTGCCGAAGGCGGAGGGGGTGGGGTGAAGGTGGTCGCCTGCGCTCGCGCCAACCCTGCCACTTCCGAGCGCGATGTCTCTGCGTTGCGCGCGTTCAAGGATGTGTTGCGCGGATTGGTATTGGCAGAATCCGTTTTGGGAGCGGATTCGATTCCGTATGCCGATTTCTACAACGACCTGCGCGGCGCGGTGGAAGCGGCGTCGTTTGCGGTTGCGAACGAGACGGGCGTGTTCGCCGCGTCCGTGTTGGATGGGCGCGGACTTTCATTCGAGGCGGTTGTGTTGATGGGACTCTCGGAGGGCGAGTTCCCAAAGCAGGAACGCGAAGATATCTTCCTGCGCGAATCGGATCGCGCGATATTGCGCGGGCGCGGGCTTCCGCTTGAAACCAGATTGCACGGCGATGAAGCGACGTTCTTTTATCAAGCCGTCACGCGCGGACGACAAAGACTCTTGCTCACGCGTCCGTATCTGGCGGAGGATGGGCAGGCGTGGGAGGCGTCTCCGTTTTGGGAGGAGGTGAGGCGGCTTAACGGGAATCAACTTCCAGTTAAGGTGAGAGGCGATGTCTGGGAGTTGGATTCGGCTGAGGCGGCGTCGAAGGTCGAGTGGGTGGAGTCGGCTCGGGTGTTCGACATCCACATCCAAAATGGAATCGAGGCGTTGCGGGCGCGGATGAGTCCGAAGGCACAGGGAATGTACGAGGGTATGTTGTTCGATTTGAGCGAGCGGTTCGGCGCGGGGCATGGTTGGAGCGCGAGCCGACTCGAAAGTTATGGCACGTGCCCGTTCGAGTTTTATGTGGCGTATGGATTGGGGCTGGAGCCGAGGGAGGAGGCTGAGGAGGGATTCGATGTGCGCGTGTTGGGTTCGATGTACCACAAAATTTTGGAGGATGTTTACAGCGGCGTTGCTTTGACGGATGCGGCGCAAAAAGTTTTCGCGAATGCGCCTGAGGAGTTTGGATTCCGTCCGACCGCGTTGTGGACGCAGCAGCAGGCGGAGTTGACGCGCATTCTCGAAAAGACGATTGTGGGGTTGAACGCGATGTCGCAGGGATATGCGCCGAAGAAATTGGAAGCGCGGTTTGGGATGGGCGAAGCGTCGCTGATTTTGAAAACTTCGATTGGCGAAATTCGACTGCACGGTTACATCGACCGACTCGACGTTGCGCCCGATGGCTCACTGCGTGTGATCGATTACAAGTCGGGGAGTACGGCGATTAACGCGAACCACTTGAAAGAAGGACGCAGACTGCAACTTCCAATTTATGCGCTGGCGGCGCGTGACGCGCTGGGACTTGGTCAGGTGTCGAGCGGATTCTATTGGCACATCCAAAAAGCGGAGGCAAGCAGTTTGAAGTTGGAGAAATTCGAGGGCGGTGTGGAGGCGGCGTTCGAGACGGCTGTCGCGCATGTGACGAAGCATGTCTCTAACATCCGCGCGGGTCACTTCGAGCCGAAAGCGCCTGAGGAGGGATGTCCGAGTTATTGCCCTGC
>CAYQOF010000118.1:5163-9895 GCA_964419035.1 uncultured Anaerolinea sp.
CAATTCCACTTCAAAGGCAATCAGCAACAAGCCGTCACGGATTCGGCTCATGCCATCGCGGTCACTGCTGGCGCGGGTTCTGGAAAAACGCTTTCATTGGTGGGACGTTACCTGCACCTGCTCGAACAAGGCTATCCCATTCGTTCCATCCTCGCCATCACCTTCACCGAAAAAGCCGCCCGCGAAATGCGCTCGCGGATTCGCTCTGCGCTTCATAAGTATGAATCCACAACCCAGAATGCCATTCATCCTTCATCCTTCATAATTCATCCTTCTGAATTTGACTCTGCCCGCATAGGAACCATCCACTCCCTCTGCGCCGAACTCCTCCGCGCCCACCCCGCCGAAGCTGGACTCGACCCCCAATTCGAAGTCCTCGAAGAGGGACTCGCCTCCGCCTTGCAAGCCGAAGCGGTTGAATCCGCGCTTGCCTGGGCTGTCACCGACGAACAATCTGCCGCGTTGTTCGAGCCGTTCAAGGAAAACGAACTGCGCGAGATTCTCAAATCCTTGTTAAGTCGTCGGCTGGATGTTGGCTCCCTTCTCCCCGCGGGAGAAGGGCTGGGGATGAGGGAAAAATTCTCCAATTCTCTTTCTTCCCATCTCGCAACCCATCTCGACTCTCAAACATGGACAGATTGCCTCTCCATTCTCAACCAACATCACTCCTCCTCCCTCGAAGACAAACTCGAACTTGCGCGTCAATCCGTGCTCGCACACTGGACTGAAATTCAAACCTCCCGCGCCGCACAAAAATGGGATGATGTTCTCGCCTCTCTCACTGCCCTTCGCAAATCAATCTCCACACAGGGACAAAAGAAAAATTGGGACGATATCGAATCCATCCGTGCCGCGATGACCAGTCTGCGCGACATCTACGACGAACATCTCAAATTCCTCGCCGAAAAATCCCGCTTCTCCCTCGACGAAAAACTTGCCGCGTCGCTCCCTGCTGTTCACCGCCTCTTCGACCAGACCCTGCTCGAATACACCCGCCTCAAAGCCGACCGCCTCGACTTCGACGACCTCGAAGGACTCACTGCCAAACTACTGACGGGGCATCCCGAAATCTGTACTCAACTCCACTCCGAACTCCGCGCCGTCCTCGTAGATGAATTCCAGGACACCAATGACAGGCAAAGGCAAATCGTTTACGCGTTGACAGGTTTCTCACCGCAAACCCAAAATGGGACGCGGACGAGCGCGGAGGACGCGGAATTAAAAAACATCCGCGTAAATCCGCGCGCTTCGCGGTCCGCGTCCAATGAATCTCCCGCCGCTAATTTATTCATCGTCGGTGATGGCAAACAATCTATCTACCGTTTCCGTCAAGCCGATGTCACCGTCTTTCGCCAGGTCCAACGTGACATCCACTCTGCTGGCGGCGAACTCATTGACCTCGACCTCACCTTCCGCGCGCACAATTCTCTTCTCACTACTCTCAATTCTCTGCTTTCTCCCATCCTCGGCGAGACGGACGACCCCGCGCGACCCTACGCTGTTCCCTTCGCGCCCTTGCGCGCTTACCGTCAACAGCCCGTTCGTGAAAATATTAAACATCCCTTCGTTGAATTCCATCTCGGACTTGGCGATAACGCCGAAGAAGGACGCGCCTCCGCCGCGCAAGCCCTCGCCCAACGCCTGCGCGAACTTCACCAAAATGAAGGTTTCGCCTGGGGCGATATGGCTCTGCTCTTTCGTTCCTCCTCTGCCTTCGAGTCGTATGAAAACGCTCTCGAAAAAGCGGACATCCCTTTCGTCACCGTGGCAGGGCGCGGCTTCTATGACCGACCCGAAATCCGCGACCTGCTCAACATCCTTGCCGCCATCGCCGACCCGACAGACGACCTTGCCCTCGTTGGTCTTCTCCGCTCGCCCGCATTTGCCATCCCCGACTCAGAAATCTATCGCCTGCGCATTCCAGAAATTAACCGCGAAGCACGCGAAGACCGCGAAGAAAAACCAAAAGAATTTCTTGGCGTCCTTCGCGGTCTTCGCGGTTCGATGATTCCAACTCATCAACGCGCCTACATCATTCTCGATGAACTTCATTCGCTCGCAGGTCGCGCTCCCGCCGCCGCCATCCTCAAACGCTTCCTCAACTTGACTCATTATCGCGCCATCTTGAGTTCAGATAAGAACGGCGCGCGTATGATTCGCAACGTGAACAAACTCCTCGCCGACGCGCATCGCTCGCGCCTCGTCTCCCTCACCGATTTCCTCGCCTACGTCCAGACCCTGCGCGATGTTGGCTTGCGCGAAGGTGAGGTGCCAGCCGATGCATCCAACGCGGGCGCCGTCCAACTCATGACTGTCCACAAAGCCAAAGGACTCGAATTCCCCCTCACCGTCATCGCTGATGCCGCTCACCAAACCCACGCCCGCGCCGCCCACGTCCAATTACCAACTACCAATTACCAATTACTCCTCAACCTCCGCGACGACGACCTCCACGCCACCTCCTGGCAACTCGCCTCACGCCATGAAGATGCACTCGAAGACGCCGAAGACAACCGCCTGCTCTACGTCGCCGCCACCCGCGCCAAAGAAAAACTCCTCATCAGCGGTCACGTCAAACAGAAAAAAGATGGAACGCCCTCTCTTTCAGGCTGGCTTTCCAGGTTCTCTTTTTTGGAGATGTCTACGCCCGAGGCTTTTCCACTTAACCAACCTGGTCTGACCGCCGCGCTTTATCCCTTCTCCCAAACAGACGCTTCAGACTCCCCCCAGCCTGATTCTGTTTCGACAGGCTCCCCTCTCCCCGTGGGAGAGGGGCTGGGGGTGAGGGCAGACCTCATCACCCCCCTCACCCCAAGCCTGCCCCTCACCGACGACAAATCCCGCGCCCGCGAATCGGACCCTCCGCAACGCATCTGGCGCATCGTCTCAACGACCAAACGTCCTCATGCCCCCGCCTGGCTTGTCGGACGCCTCGTCCACGAAGCCATCCGCCGCTGGCGTTTCGATGAGTTGGATGAATTCCTCAAACCCTTCGCCCTCGAATCAGGTCTTACCAATGAAGAAGAAATTCGCGCCGCGATCCAGGAGTCCCGCCGCTTGTTGGAACGACTGCGCGCGCATCCCCTCTTCAACGAGTTGGATTCTGCAGAACGCCATCACGAAGTCCCATACTTCTCAGCAGAAGAACGCGGCATCATAGATTTGCTCTATCGTACCGATAACGATTGGACTATCATGGATTTCAAAACCGACGAACTGCGAAGCGATGTCGAAGCAGAATCCGCTATCAGCCAGAACGGGTACGACCGTCAGTTGACGCGTTATGCCCGGGCAATCGAGAACCAGCTTCAAGTTAAAGCAAAGAAGCGGCTTGTCTTCCTGAATGTGAATGGCGAAGTTAAAATCCACGACGCGTAGTCTGCGCTCTCCAGCGCAGATTGTGAATAGGAGAATCCCATGCCCGCTTCCCAAGCCATCTACCAAATCAAAGTCACGTTGAAAGACTCCAAGCCTCCCATCTGGCGCAGGATTTTGGTGGCAGATACGACCACGTTGAGTAAATTGCACGACATTCTGCAAACCGTCATGGGCTGGATGAACAGCCACCTGCATCATTTCATTATCGATGGACAATTCTATGGCGAGCCCCCGGATGACGAGTTTGGAATCATGGAGACAAAGGATGAGACGCGATTCAAATTGAACCAGTTTGTCAGCCGCGCGGGTTTCAAATTTCGGTATGAGTATGACTTCGGCGATAGCTGGTTGCATGATCTTGTTGTAGAAAAAATTTTGCCCGCCGAAAAAGGAGCGCAATATCCCGTTTGCATCGCGGGCAAACGCGCCTGTCCGCCCGAAGATGTGGGCGGCGTGTGGGGCTATGAGGATTTTCTGAAAACAATCTCCAACCCAAAAAATCTCGAACACAATGAGATGATGGAATGGGTGGGCGGCGATTTCGACCCCGAGCGTTTTAACTTGATCGCGGTAAACGCGGGTTTGCAACCTCCCCGCCGCGCAAGAAGGGATGAGCAAGATCTCCCCGAACCTGAACTATTGCCCGGGGAGGAGATTCTTGCGAAAATTGCAACCTGGGTTGGCGGGTTGGATGAAAAACAGGTATCCCATATCGAGTCGCTGGCTGTGCGGCGGGATATGGTCACATTGTTGAAGTACCTGAAAGAAAAACGACCCATCGGCACGCAATCCACAGGCAACCTGCCGCTGAAAGCGGTGCGCGAAATCTGCGGACAATTTGTCAACCCGCCCGTGCTCGATGAAAAAATAGGCGATAAGGTTTATAAATTGAGAAGCGAGGAGGATGTCTTCTGGCTGTTTTATCTTCACATGCTTGCCAACACAGGCGGGTTGGTTACAGGCGGGCGGGCGCGCACCTGGAAACTCACGTCGAGCGGCGAGGCTTTTCTGAATACGCTTCCCCCGTTTCAACTCGGCTTCATGCTCGATGTCTGGTGGCATTATGAAGACTGGCGGATCGCTTTCCCTGTCTCAGGTTTGAGCCAGGGGTTGCCCGTTAATTTCAGATCGATCAGTCTCAAACGGTTGTTGGAATTGCCAGTCGGAAAATCAATAGCCTATAAACCGTTTGCCGATCAATTGATTAAGGAAACCGGCTTCACCTGGCCCAGCCTCGATCAAACTTTTGTACAAAGCACCATGCGCTCTGCCATTGCGCGCATGGTGATCTATCCCCTGGCTGGTTTCGGCGCGCTGGAATATGAGTACAAAGAAAAAACAAGCGATGGCTATA
>CAYQOF010000119.1:0-9816 GCA_964419035.1 uncultured Anaerolinea sp.
GTTGTATGCGATATGAGTAAACATAGTCTATCTCCTGAACCATGCTGCTATTATAACGCCCAATCCACGCCATCGTTAGTGAGGCGGGCGTGGTCTCGATACCCCCTGCGAAAATCACGCGGGGCTACTCGACCATCGAGAGCCTTCACAGCGTCACGGTCCGCGTCCCACAAGGGGATGATATGGGCGTCCCCTGAAGGGGATAATGGCAGAGGAAGACTTTGAGGGGCCGTTTTTCTGTAGGCATTACAGCAATTTCTTGAATTCTTCGATGGTCAGCCCTGCGTCCTTGATAATTCCGCCCATCGTAAATGTGTTGATTGGGTTATTGCGCGGGATAATGATAATGCGGTCATCTTTTGCCATCGAGATATGTTTCCCTTCGCGGATGACGCGAACCCCGCTTTCTCAAAGGCTTTAGTGCGCGCTGATGTTGAATTCCCGCCAGTTTGGGCATGATCAAACTGGAACCTCAACCATGCGGGTTTCTTTATTTTGATTCAGGATTTCGATTGTTTCCAAATAAGTCTTGATTGCATCCTTGATATTTTCAATGGCTTCTTCTTCCGTTTCCCCCTGTGACCAGCATCCCGGCAAGCCAGGAACCCAAACAGCAAAACCTTCATCTGTTTCTTCGAGTCGGATTTTATATTTCATGGCGAAGTCTCCTAAACGATACCGATATTATACCGCCTCATACATCGTCAATTCCCAATCCTGCCTTGGGAGGATGGTTCGACTTCGCTCACCACAAGGTTTTTCCTTGCCCAACCATGCATCCACGCTATCGTCCGTCAGGCGGGCGTGGTCTCGATACCCCCTGCGAAAATCACGCGGGGCTACTCGACCATCGAGAGCCTTCACAGCGTCACGGTCCGCGTCCCACAAGGGGATGATATGGGCGTCCCCTGAAGGGGATAATGGCAGAGGAAGACTTTCAATGGGCGCTTGGACGCCGCACCGAGCCTGTCGAAGTGTTCGGTCATATCCGTCCTGTTTTGGTGGTGATGAAAAGATTATACAACCAAAAGCAAGCGGTAGAACAATAGTGTAAAATATTGGCGTGAAACTTTACATTGACACCAGCGTCTACAACCGTCCCTTCGATGACCAAACCCAGCCGCGCATCTGGCTGGAAACACTTGCGCTGGGGTTGATCCTGCAACTGGTCGAATCAGGCGAAGCGGCGCTGGTCAACTCGTCCGTGCTGGAGTTTGAGAATAGCCGTAATCCATTTTCCCTGCGCCGCGAATGGATGGAGCGTTGTTTAAGTCTGGCAACTGAATATGAACGCGTTGACGAGGCAATTCGAGACCGCGCGCAGGAATATGAAAAACAAGGCGTTTCAGCAATTGACGCGTTGCACATTGCGACAGCCGAATCTGCAAATGTGGATTTCTTCATCGCCTGTGATGATCGTCTATTGAAGAAAGGAAAGCATTTCAAGCTGAAATCCATAAATCCAGTGGATTTCGTTCAACAGGAATTAGGAGAGCATCCATGACCGTACATGTTCCCAGTGAAAGACAAATCGTTTTAGAAGCCGCGCAGGTGCTTATTCAACACATGAGCCCGTCCAAAGCGACGCGTTTCTGGGCTTCCTGGCAGGTTGGCGAGGGAGATTACCTAACCATTCGTGAGGAACTCTTTCAAAAAGAGACCGTTTCCACCTTGTACAAACAAATCAAAAAGTTTCAGGAAAAACAAAAGAAGTAGATAAAGCAAAACGTCCCGCCAAAGGGCGTTTTTGTTTTCGTCTTGCCTATTTTTAAATTCTTCCAAGGAGGATGGTTCGATGCTTCGAGACGGCTTTGCCAGTCAGCACGGCGCTTTGATTACCACAAGGCTTCTCCTTGTCCAGCCAGGCTGTCGTTGGCGGGGGAGAGCCGCTCAAAAACAGTATATTTACTATGCGCAGAGAAGGGATTGATCCTGCAACTTCGTGCGCCTCAAAACACTGAATAAACCGGTCTGTGGGGGATTTCGTGATAGACTATGCGACAAAAACGATTATACGCAGCCCTGTCCCGGACAGAACCGACGGATTTGATAGGAGGAAGTACCCTGGTACTGCTTGGTGCTATACTTGCGTGGGAAGGAGAATACACCGATGCTTGATCCCGTCCAAATACCCATACTGCTCAAAGCCATTGATTTCGTCTTCGATGAGGGCCGCAAGATCCTCGAAGAACGCCGCGAACGAAGGAAAATCGGCGCCTCCTCCCCTCAAAGCGAGGATCCGCAGCCGATAACGGAACCAGCCCTACCTGAGCCTGAACGGGAGAGGGAAATCAAGCAGGATCTGCTCGCGTCCAAAATTGACGAAATCCTGTGGCGGAACCACGAAGCGGAGGTCCAGCATCTGGTCAGGCTGCTGGAGACCCACTCACGCAACTATCATCTTGCAAAGGAACAATATGCAAAATGGGGGGACGCCCTCGTGCCGCCGATCATCATGCACAATATGACCGACGCGGAAAAGTCCATGATGGAGACCATTGGGCGGCTTGAAGATGTTCTGTCGCGGGTCTACAAGAAAGAAATAAAACCAGGTAATTAATACACGGTGTGGAATGGACAACAAGGAAGAAATCACCCATCTGGAGACAATGATCTCCTTGCACAAGAAAAATCTCTTCACCCTCGAAGAGGTGCTGGCGAGATACGGCGCGGATCAACCCCTGCACCTCGTCAACAGCGTCACCATGGAAAAGGAGGCAATCGCCAGGTACACCAAAAAAATCGAAAGCCTCACTTCCAGCGGCAGGGAACTCGAAAAATCAACTGCCCTGGCAAAACTGCCAAGGCGCCCCTATTTCGTGGGCAGGGAGCAGGAACTGGCGACCATCATGCAGTCTCTGCAGCCCAACAGCCGCACGTTCATCATCGGGATCGAGGGGATCGGCGGCGTGGGAAAGTCCGCGCTCGCCATCGAGGTAAGTTATCGCTGCATCGAAAACGATCTCTTCGGGTCCGTGATCTGGATCTCGGCAAAAGAATCCATCCTCACCCTGCACGGCATCGAGCCGATCATACCGGAAGCCAAGACCCTGTCCGACATTCTGATCACGATCGGCTCGAATTTGGGGAACCCCACCATCGGGAACCTTTCCATCAAGGATCAGATCACACGCGCCTACAACCTGCTGGCAAGACGTTCGACGCTTCTCGTCCTGGACAACTTCGAATCGCTTTCGAAGAGCGAACAGCGCGACGTCCTGGAGTTCCTGCGCAACTCGCCGATGACCCTCAAGGTCGTCATTACGTCGCGGGAAAGGGTTGCCGAGGGACAGATCATCCGCCTGCAGGGGCTATCCTTCGAAGAGAGCCATGCCCTGCTGGATTGGGAATCCCGGCAGAAGCACATCCATTTCACGAAGGATCAAAGCAAACAACTGATCGATCTCACGGGCGGACTTCCGCTTGCCCTGCTGTGGGTGCAGGGACAGATCGCCGTGCTGGGATATTCAGTCACCCAGGTTTTGGACAAACTGAGCCTCGATGCAGACATCCCCATCCTGCAATACTGCTTCAACCACAGCTGGAATCTGCTGGGCCAGGCGGACGCAAAGAAACTGCTGTTCATCCTGGCGTTACAGCCCGACGCCGTCTCGAGAGCCGCATTGAAGGAGATCGGCGGGATCGAAAGCAACGACAGTTTCGAGAATGCGATCAGCGAACTCCTGCAGTTATCGCTCATCGAGCACGAGCACGACAAGGATTACTTCAGCATCCTGCCGTTGACGCGCAGGTTCATCCGCTCGCAGTTTGCCGGCAGCCGGAAGTTCATCAAGCAGGCTGAATTGAAGACAGCCCAGTATTACGTGAACCTCCTGTCGCGCAAGAGCGGTTTCGAGGAATGGCGCGGGTACGAAGACCTGTTGATGGACCGCAACAACATCCTCGGCGTCGCCCAATGGTGCTACAAAACCATACAGAAAAAGCAGACAAAGTCCGGTTCGCTTACAAAACAGGCGGGAAGCATCGCTGAAATCCTGGTGCAGATCGGCTCTCAATTCGGGAGCGTGCTGTGGCAGCGCGCCTACTGGTACGACCGCATGACCCTGGCGCATGCCTCGCTCATCGCGGCAAAATTGCTGGCAGACTGGAATTCCGTCAGCACCTTTGCCAGAAATATCGCCTGGATCTATTTCTATCAGGGAGATTACCTGAGGGCTTTGCGTTGGGTCGAGGAAGCCCTTTCAGCCGCGACAAAATCGGATGACAAACTGCTCGTCGCCGAAGCCGCGGCGAAAAGAGCGCTGGGAACTGTGGAGTTGCGCCTGGGCAACTTCGAACGTTCCGAAAAATTATTGATGGACGTGCTCAAGACGAGCAGGGAATTCCACGATGACGATTATGGGATCTACAGCAAGGGCTTTGCGGAATACGGCCTCGGCGATCTTGAATACGAGCGCGGAAACACAGCCAAAGCCGGGGTCTGGTATCAAAAAGCGCTGGATACCTGGCAGGATCCGGTTCGAAAAGACCCCATCCGGCATATCAGTCTCGCGCTGAACGGATTGGGCTTTGTTGCCCTGAGGGAAAAAAAGTACGAAGAAGCGGAACGCCTTTTCACAGATGCCATTCAATCTGCGGAGGAGTTTGGAAGGGCTGAAGAACTGGCAAAGGGACATCTTGGTCTGGCATCCGTTTACTTTGAAACGGGCGCCGATCCAAGGACCAGCCTGATCAAGATCACCGAGTCCATCGAGAGTTTTCAGCAGTTGGGCATGCAGCATGAAATTCAGAAAGCCCAGGCGCTTCGGGAAAGAATCCTGACGGCGCATCCCCAGATATTGACATCCGGCTGAACATGGACAACGAACTGAAGATTTTCCTGCAATCGTTCAAGGAATTGGAGAATCTATTTCAGGCGCTCCCGATCACCGAAGCCCAATTCCAACGGTTGAAGGGTCTTCTGTCGGACATTCAAAAGAACGCCAAACACCTGGCTCTGTACGACTCGATCACCCATGCCCTCAATGCGCGGGCGGGAAAGTGGCTGATCCCGGCCGAACAGATCAAGGGAATGGCAAAGGTGGATATCTACGATTTGCGTCAAGCCAACAAGGTATATGGGATATCGGTAGTCGATTCGGAACTGCACAAACTGGCATACCAGTTCATGTCCATATTCACCCTGGACAAGGGGGATTTTGTCCGCAGGGCACCGGGCAGCGACGAATTCAGGATATTTTCCACATCCAAGTCCCCGCAGGAAATGAAACGCCTGTTATCAAGGCTCTACAACAACCAGGAGATGGACTCGCTTCTCACCTGGGATTTTGGAACGGGTCTGACCGAGACCGAGGCTGAGGACGAACTCCAGAAACAACGCAGGACATTCAGGCCCGTGGTGATCAGACAGACCATCCTGGAGAGTCACTCGGAAATTCCCAGGCACGTGGAGGAAAAAAACAGTTACCAAAATTGGAATGAGTTTAATATTCCCTACGAAAGACTTATGGATACAATCCGGTCATTGGCGCTGCCAGCCACATTGGAACAACAGGCGGTTGAACAGGTCAGGATCACCAGGGATATCGTCGAAAGCATAGTGACCAGGGATACTATAACCGGCGCGCTCAACGGACTGGGCGCAAAGTGGTACCTGGAGAATACGATCATCAAAAGTGTGGCGCTGACAGATATGCTCAATATGCACGAAGGGAATGCCCGCTTTGGAAGCGCCGCCATAGATCAGGATCTCAAACGATTTTCAAATGTGCTCCTGCGGCATTTCCCAAAGGATGAAGGCTATTTACTGTTCCGATCCGAGCGCGCAGGCGATGAGTTCAAGATCATATCGAGAAAAAAAGATGTCGAGGAACTGGAGCAAAAAATCCACGCAGTCTGGCAAAATGACCTTCATCGCGGCCTGCTTGGCTGGAATTACGGCGTCGGAAGGAACGATGCGGAAGCCCATGTCAACCTGTATAGAAACCGGCTGAACGAAATGGAAAGCATGGAAACGCCCCTTCTGAACGGCAAATCAACCTACATTATCGTCAGACCGGAGAGCGAGGATTTTCCCGATCTTTACAAACTTTCGGAGGAAACGGCTCATGTCGTCGGCGGGACGCCCATTATTGATTTGCATCTGACCGTGCAGGCAATTCGCAATGTGGAGGATCTCGAAATCTTGAGGAAATGCCTGGAGGAGTATTCCTGCAAACTGCGCCCATTCGAAATCAAGGTCAGGAACATAGCCAGGATGAACATCAACAACCAACAGGGCCGGTTGTGGCTGCTGGCGGAAAAAAGCGCGACCCTGGAAAACATGTACAACGAACTCAGCGAGATCGCGCGCACAATTGGCGGTGAAAGTTATCCGTACAAACCCCAGGACTGGCTGCCGCATGTAAAAATCGTCGAATTGTCGGAGAATACATCCACCCAGATAAAAGACCCGACCTTCGGAGCCATCAGCGGGATCACCTTCACGGTAAGACGCCTCGAGTGGACAGTGCAAAAAGAACCGAACCATTGGGAACTGCTGGCTCAATTTCCTTTTCCCGAATGATCGCCTTTCATCTTCTTTCATTGCCAGTCTTCCCCGTTTCACATCCCCACTTTCGAACAAAACAAGATGCTTCCGGTTACGATGCGCCCGCATCAGTAGCGCCGAACACAATCGCGCCGTAAATTGAGGGGAATCGTCAACTGGAAAACATTAGGGGGGTTTGACGGAATTGTGCTATTATCTGCGCATGGCAACCATTCTCATCGTTGACACCCGCCCAGCCGACCGGCAAATGCTCATTACGCTCCTGGGGTCCTTCGAGCACCGCCTGCTGGAAGCCGGCGATGGCGCGCAGGCGCTGGAACTGGCGCGGACCGAATTGCCTGATCTCGTGATTACAGATATCGTCATGCCGAACATGGATGGATTCACCCTCGTCCGCCGTCTGCGCGCCGAGCCTCTCCTGTCAGGAGTGCCGGTGATCTTCCAAACCGCCCATTACCTTGAGTCCGAAGTGCATAAACTGGCGATGGCAAGCGGCATCCAGCATATTCTCGGAAAACCCGCAGAACCGCAGGAAATACTGCGCGCAGTGCAGGAATCGCTCAAACAGCCCACCAAAACTGCCAGACTCCCCCAAACCGGACAACTCCAGCGCGAACACCTGCAACTGCTGGCAGACAAACTCTACCAAAAAAACGTGGAACTGGAAAAAGCCAACGAACGCCTGCGCAGTCTTTCATTGACCGACGAACTCACGGGCTTGAGCAACCGGCGCGGTTTCATGATCATGGCAGGCGGGTTGTTGAAATTTGCCCGCCGGGCTGGTCACCCCCTGTGCCTGCTCTACATAGACATGGACTGCCTGAAACAGGTCAACGACACCTTCGGTCATGCCGAAGGAGATATTGCCTTGAATCATTTTGCCCACATTTTGACCGAGACCTTCCGCGATTCGGACGTCATCGCGCGTATGGGCGGGGATGAATTCGTGGTGCTGACAATCGACGCGACAGAGGGCGACCTTGCAAGCATCCACGCACGCCTGCAAAGCAACGTGAATGTTCATAACCTTCATTCTGCGCGCGGGTATTCCCTGTCCTTCAGCCTGGGGATCATCCGGGTTGACTTGAGCACCACCATCACCATGGAGGCTTTGCTCTCGCAGGCAGATACAGCCATGTATCACCACAAACAAAGCAGGAGACGCGCAGCCTCATGAGTCGCGGACCGCTCGATTGATTTCCCTCGCGGACGATTTGTCACACCCCTTCCTTCCCCCGCAGCGGGACAAAAGCCACCGGCAATAACGTCTCATGCGGGAAGGAATTCCCCTCACGCTCCCACAATTCCAGCACCTGATATCCGCTTTCACCCACAGGCAGGATCATGCATCCGTGATCGGCAAGTTGATCCAACAGGCTCTTCGGCACGCGCGGCGCGGCGGCGGTGACAATGATGGCATCGTACGGCGCACACTCGCTCCAGCCCAGCGACCCGTCACCGATGTGGATGAACACGTTGGTGACACCGAGATCGGCAAGCGTCTTTGAGGCGCGTTCCGCCAGGGCAGGGATCAATTCGACGGTGTGCACCTCCGCCGCGAGCCTGGAAAGAATCGCCGCCTGATAGCCCGATCCCGTTCCCACTTCGAGTACGCGTTCAACGCCGGTCAAATCCAGCGCCTGGGTCATGTACGCCACGATGAAAGGTTGTGAGATCGTCTGCTTGAAACCGATGCGATGCGGGCAGTCCTCGTACGCCCATTCGCGCGACTCTTCCGGCACAAAGAGATGACGCGGGATCGCTTCGAACGCTTCGAGGACACGCCGATTACTGATCCCGCGCGCCCGAAGTTGGCGCTCCACCATGCTTTTCCGTTCTTCGAGAAATTCCTGGGTCATAATGAACATCTACCTTGAACACAAATTATCCAGCGGACTCTCCCCACGCAGGATCATGCGTCCATGCAGGAGCAGGCTGAACTGGGAAAGACCGAACCAGAGGAGGAAGATCGTCAGAATGGTCGAGGTTTGATCAATCCATTTGGGCGTCAATTCGATCAACTCCGCAAGTTGTGCGCGCCAGTCCGTGACCTTTGCCTGATATTCCTCCACAGCCGCGAGGAAGTTTTGCAGGCTTTCGCGGGTTTCGGTCAGGTCGCCGCCCAGCAGGTAGGATGTGTCGCTCACGAATGTCGAAGCGCGCGTGGCAATCTCCCCCGCATTGGCAATCTCGGAATCGAGCGAATCGGCGGAGGCGATCAGGTCGGTCAGGATGCGGTCGGGAAGGTTGATGTCAATGAAGGGCAGGGAACCGAGAGCCAGCAAAAGGGAGCGCAGGTTTTCCAGCGCGCCGCGCGCCGCATTGATCCGTTCGCGCGTGGTCTTCAATTCGGGGAGCAGTCCGTCATTCAGTGTATCCTGGATGTTATCGAGGATGTTCCCGGCGGTATCGGATTGCTGCGCGAGTTTTTCCAGGGCGTTCTGCGCGGCATCCACAAGGCGCAGGGCGCGCGCCAGTTCCAGCCTCGACGATTCCAACGTCACCTCCGCCAGCGCAAGTTCCTCATCAATCGCGTTCAACCGGGTGGTCGCTTCGCGCGTGAGAGGTTCGTTATAGATCCATGCCGCGCCGACGCCGACCAAACTCGCGAGCAGAAAAATCGCGCTCAGGACGATCAACATCCACGACAGAATTCTTTGTGTCATCATATCTCCTTGATCTGGAATACCCATCGCGCTTCCGAAATTATACACTTCGCTCCCACATTCGGACTATAATAAACGGGACTCTCCCCCGCTCAATCGTCAAGGAGGATTCCCATGCTTGTCATCGTCAGCGACCTTCATCTCGGAGATGGAACCACGGCAACGTCCATCCCGGTCAGCGCGTTCTACCTGTTCGCCAAGCGGCTGCGCCAGGACGCGCACTTCGCCTCCATGCGACATGGAAAGTATCGTCCGATCGAGGAACTCGATGTCTTGTTGTTGGGCGATATCCTCGACCCGGTCCATTCCACCAAATGGTTCTATCCAGTTGGCAATCGGGGACCGGCACCCATGACCGAACCCGGCGACGCGGAATACATCCGTCCGTGGAGCGACCCGAACGATCCGAAGTTCGCGGCGAAATTGCTCGAGGTCACGCGCGGCATCCTCAAGGAAAACGAGGAGGCAATGGAGGTCATGCGCAAACTCGCCAGCGGCGAGTTCATCCAGTTCGACCCTCCGGACAGCCGCGGCGAACGCGATTCCAGCAGCTTAAACAAAATCCCGCTCAAAGTGCGTTTCCATTACATGGTCGGGAACCATGACTGGTACTATCATCTCAAGGGCGAAGCCTTCGAC
>CAYQOF010000120.1:0-9783 GCA_964419035.1 uncultured Anaerolinea sp.
GAGGCATACTCAAGAAAGGTTGCCGCGCCGCCGATCTCACATTCCTTGATGAAGTCCTCGCGCTTGAAGCCGAAGACGTCCATGGTCATCTGGCAGCCGATCATGCGGACATCCAGTTCGATTGCCATCTGGCGAAGTTCTTCGATGCTGGCGACGCCCTTGTTCTCGAAGGTCTGCTTCATCAACGTGGTCGCCAGCGCGTTGAATCCGGGGACGTTTGCCATGACGAGTTGAGGAATGGGCCAATTGATGCTCTGGAATCCTTCGGGACCGAAGGGCATCTTCATCGGCATGGCGGGGTTGCCCACAGGCGTGACCGCCGCGGTTAACTTTGGCTTTAACAAGGTCAGACCATAGAAGGTAAAGAAAACGCCCACCTCCCAGCCCATCGCGCCTGCGGCGGTGGCGAGGATGAAGGGTGGGTAAGCCCAGTCGAGAGTCCCTTTCGAGGCGATCAGGGCGAGTCGCTTCGGGGCGTTCGGATCAGACTTGGACATGTCAACCTCCGTAATTGGTTATGTCATTGCGAGCGTTCGTTGCGAAGCAATCCCCAAGTCGAGCAGGAAATTGCTTTGCCCTCGCTTCGTCTTCGGACTGCGTCCTCCGCTCAGCGCGACGGGCTTGCAATGACATGAAATGGTTTACTTCATGCGGCGAATATAAAACACGAACTTGCCTTCATCCTGCATGGAACGGAGCAACTCGTTTCCCGTCTGCCTGCTCCAGGCTTCCATGTCCGGCGGCGCGCCGGGATCGGTGGCGATCATCTTCAACACCTGTCCCACTTCGAGCGCTTTGATCGCCTTGGATGTTTTCACCACGGGAATCGGGCAAAGCATCCCTGAACAATCCAATACCTGGTCTTCCTTGATCACATCCATCATGGTGAGCCTCCTTGAACACTATGAATCATAATGAATTGCCTCCCGCCCGACCATCCCATGCGCAGGGGATTTTTCCTCCCCCGCGCGGGGGAGGGGCGCGTAATGTGCATGCAAAACATGTCATGTGATTTGCTCCCTGCGCCGTCCCCGGCGCAGGAATTCCCTCGCAATACGCCGCCGGGGACGGCGGCTTGAGCAGTAGCCGCTGACAACCTTTGCGTGCACACGGCGCGTAATGTGCGCTTTCATACAGCGCGGATTGGGAATATAATTCCCACACCATGCTCTCAAAGATCGAGACGCTCTTTCGTTCGGATCGTATCTTCCCGTTTCTTGCGGCATATCGCTGGGCTTCGCTCGTCCCTGCGCTGCCGATTCTGATCCAGGGTAACGGGACGGAAACCCCCTCGCTCATTCCGCCGTTGTGGACTTTCCTGCTCGTCGTCCTTGCCAACTCGATCATTTCCATTATCAACCGCCCGCTCAACCGACTTGTCACCGAACGCCCGCTTGCCATGGGAATTGACCTGCTCTTCTGCTCGTTCATCCTGGCGGTCAGCGGCGGTTCGCACAGTCCGTATTATCTTTACGCTCTCAGCCCATTGCTGGCGGGAGCGTTTTTCTTTCAAATGCGCGGCGCGCTTGCGACGGCGGCGTCCTTTACAGTTCTTTATCTTGCCTCCGATCTCATCGCCCATCGCCTGACCGACCTTCAACCCTCTGGAAGCATGACGCTCATTACGCAACTGGCGGGCATTTGGTTGATCCCCATCCTGCTCGCCTATCCATCGGTGCTGCTCAAGGAGATCGAGCGCGCCCGCGACGACCTGTCCACGGCGCGCGATGAACTTGCCGAAAAGCACCAAAATCTTGCAGTTGCCCACCGCCAATTGAAGGTCATTCACGATCTCACCGTTCTGCTTCAAGCCGCGCCCGACCTGATCTCCGTACAGCAACGCGTGCTGGGCGCGGCCACCACGGGCTTGGGTTTTCGTCGGGCGGTCGTCGGCGTGGTGGACCCCGCGCGCGAGGAAATGGGCGGCTGGATGCTGTATCCCGTCAACTCATCCTTCCCGTCCATTGACCCGCTTCCGCTCGAACCCGAAAACGGCGAAATCTTCAAGGCGTTAATCGAACGCAACATTTTCACAACGAGGAATGATGGCGAAATCCTGATCAATCACCCCGCGTTGAACTCGTGGCTGAAGACCTGCCAGTGGTACGTGTACCCGCTCTCATTGCGCGAACACGCGGTCGGGGTTCTGATGGTGGAACTGGACAAGGGAAAGGAATTGACCCGCCAGCGCGAGGACGTCATCACGATGGTTGCGAATCAAGCCGCCCTCGCGCTTGGCACCACCATCCTGTGCATTGACCGCGCCCGACGCCTCGCCGTCGAGACCGAGCGCAACCGCATCGCACGCGACATCCACGACACGGTCGCGCAGTCGCTCTTCGGCATCGTTTACTCGCTCGACGCGTGCGTGACCATGCTCCCTCAAAAAGCGGACGACGTGAGGAAGGAACTCATCGAACTGCGTTCCCTCGCCAACAGCGCGCGCGAGGAGGTCCGCCGCTCCATCTTCGACATGTGGCCCTCCGCGTTGACCCTGGAGGTCTTCCAGGCGGACCTGGCGAATTACATCAGCAGTTGCTGCCGCCCGCGGTCGTTCAGCATCATCTTCAACCATCACGGCGATTTCAATTCCCTGCCATCCGGTCTGCGCCGCACGATCTATCGCATGGCGCAGGAGGCGCTGGCAAATTCCGCGCGGCACTCGGGCGCAGACTCGGCGCGCCTGTGCCTTACCATCGCAGACCATGAGGTATTCCTCGATGTTTCAGATCAAGGCAAGGGATTCGACCCATCGGTCGCGTTGTCGCGCAGTCAGAACCGCGAACACTTCGGCTTGCACGGAATCCAGGAACGCGCCCGCGCGCTGGGCGGCGATTGCGAGATCATCAGCCAGCCGGATGCAGGCGCGCGCATCATGATCAACCTGCCCATCAACGGACATCACCATCATGCCTGACCCGATCCGCATCCTCATCGTGGACGATCACGCGGTGGTCCGCAAGGGGTTGGCGATGGTCCTTCGTCTGGAACCAGATTTGGAGGTCGTGGGCGAAGCGGAAAATGGACGAGTCGGCTTGGAAGCCGCGCAGAGTCTCGATCCAGATATCGTCCTCGTTGATCTCGTCATGCCTGAAATGGACGGGCAGGAGATGGCGCTGGCGCTGCGGAAATCGAATCCAAAGATCAAGATCATGATGCTGACGGGAACGGAGGTGGACGACCGCGTGTTCGATCTCGTTGCGGCGGGCATCGAAGGCTACGTGTTGAAGAATATCGAACCCGCTGAACTGGTGCGCGCCATTCACGCGGTGGTGCATGGCGAGGCGTATTTGCACCCTGATGTGATGAAAAAAGTGGTTGGCAGGATTCAGCCCCAGGGAACATCGTTCGTTTCACTCACGCCGCGTGAAATGGAGATCCTGGAATACATGGCGACGCCGAACACCTATCGGCAGATCGCCGCGCTGTTGAGTATCGGGGAGGAGACCGTGCGAAGCCACGCCAAGAATATTCTCGAGAAATTGAAGCGACCCAGCCGTGCGCAAGCCGTGCTGGCGGCGGTAAAGATGGGGCTGATCAAATTGCGCGAATGACAAGCGCTTTCATCTTTCCACTTGAATCTGATTGTGAATTGACGTAGAATAGGAAAAATCACTCAACGGCAGTTGGAGGAGAGATGACAGAAAAATCCGAGTCGCCCAGAAGGATGGATCCGGCAATTATCACGGCGTTGATCGGGGGGATAGTTACCATCGCTGTTACGTTTATAACGGTCTTCGGAGACCGGCTATTCACTTCTGAACCGACACCCATTCCCACAGTTCCCGTCGCTTCTACCGCGACATCCACGAACACGCCTTTGCCAACGGACACGGTGCCGCCGGTCGACCCGACCTCGACGCCCGCGCCAACCAATACGCCAGAGCCGACTTCGACCCCAACCGCAGCGCCGATTCCGGTCGGCTCGGACTGGGCGAATGGCTGCATCAGTGCCCTCTGGGTGCCTTATCCAGCTTCGGTCCAGACTGTTGTAAACAACGGATGTCTTTCTCAACCGGTGGATGTGTTCTTTGCCGGGAATGGGCGTCTTTCATTTTTGTATGAGAATAGATTATCCAGCGCGGAGGTGCATGGCATGTTTGCGCCGCTCCCGGCCAGCGGAACGGTGGAACTGAAGGTGTACTTGCGTGAACTGAGGGGCGGCAATATGTGGATGGGTGTCTTCGCCGAGCCGACAATCTCCTCGAAGGGTTTATTGATGAGTATTCCCTCCGGCGATGTGGGGAGGCGTCCGTTTGTGCAATGGGATATGCCAGGGCCAGTAAAAGTCCTGGATACGGTATCGTTTCAGCAAAATCCGCCCATTTACACGATGAAATTCGAGTTCAATAATCTCTCTGTGCGGGCGGTGGCGATGATAAATGCCTTTGCGACGAACAACGTTCCCGTGACATCCTCCCAAAAGTGGCTGTTCATTGGTTTTCAGGGCATGAATGGAACCAACCGCGTCGAAGCCGAGTTCTTCGATCTGGTGATCAGCCCGTAAGTCTGTTTCTGATGGAAAACAGTCCCGATCCAAAAATCGGGACTGTTTCGTTCTAACCCTTGCTCAACGTGACCAGCACCATCGGTCTGCGCTTTGTCTCTTCGTAGAGATATGATTTGACCGTGCCGGCGATATCCTTTTCGCTCTCCCAGCCGCCGTTGTTGACCACGTCCATGATGTGCTTGCGGACTTCGGGGATCAATTCCTCCGCGTCCTCCGGCGAGACGAATCCGCGCGTGATGATCTCCGGTTCATGCAGCAGGCGTCCGCTCATCCTGTCCACGCTGATGTCAATCAGGAAGATGCCGTTGCGCGCCAGTTTCTCGCGCTCGCGCATGATGTCGTAATCTATGTCGCCGATGGACTGTCCGTCCACGAAGACGTAACCGCCGGGGATGCGTTCGCCGAGTTTGACGTGTCCGCCGGAGAGTTCGACGATCTGTCCGTTTTCGACCACGTACACATCCTCTTCCGGGATGCCAACCTCGACAGCCAGTCTCGCGTGCTGCTTCAGTTGACGCAGTTCGCCATGGATGGGCAGGAATTGCTTCGGCTTGACCATGTTGAGGAGCAGTTTCAACTCCTCCTGGCTCGCGTGACCCGATACGTGGATCGGGGCAAGCGCGTCGTAGATCACGTTCGCGCCGCGTCGCAGCAGGCGATTGATGGTCTTGCTGATCGTCTCTTCGTTGCCGGGGATGGGGTGTGAAGAGAGTACGACCGTGTCGTTCGGCTTGAGGTCGAACTGACGGTTCGTCCCCGCAGAGAGGCGTCCCACGATGGAAGAGGGTTCACCCTGCGATCCGGTGCACATCAGGACAACCTTATGATCCTGCATTTGCAATGCCTGATCGAGAGGCACGAGGATATCGTCAGGGATCTCGAGGTATCCCAATTTGCGCGCGATCTTGACATTATCCACCATGCTCGGACCCGCCAGCGCCATTTTGCGGCCGTGTTTTGCGGCGGCGTCCGCCACCTGCTGGATGCGCGAGATCAGCGACGCGAACGTTGCCACGATGACGCGCCCCGGCGCTTCGGTGAAGACCTTGTCGAACGCGGGACCGATCACCATCTCGGAGGGAGTCCAGCCGGGACGTTCGGAGTTGGTCGAGTCGGCGAGCAACAAGTCCACGCCGCGCTTCGAGAATTCCGCCAGCTTGGCAAAATCCGTGGGCCAGCCGTCCACAGGCGTGTGATCGAACTTGAAATCGCTCATGTGCACGATCAGCCCGGCGGGCGTCGTGATCCCCAGCGCCACCGCATCCGGTATCGAATGGCAGACGTGGAAGAATTCCACCTTGAAGGGCCCGATCTCCACAGAGCCGCCCGCTTCGATGGTGTTCAACGGGGCTTTGTGCGCGGCGTTGTTGCGCGTCAATTTAACCTCGATCAAGCCGCGGGTGAGAGGCGTGGCGTAAACCGGCGCGTTGATGTTGTTCAATAGATGGTGGATCGCGCCGATGTGGTCCTCGTGTCCGTGCGTGATGATGATCCCGATCACCTTGTCGGATCGTTTGCGCAAATATTCGTAGTCGGGAATGATGTAATCAATCCCGAGCATGTCGTTTTTGGGGAACATGATGCCCGCGTCCACAACCAGGATCTGGTTCTGGAATTCGTAGGCGGTCATGTTCTTGCCCACTTCCCCGAGTCCACCCAGGGGAATGATCTTCAATTTTCCGTGCTTGCTCATGTATATTTTGTTACCTCACAAAAGATAGATTTTTATCCGCCAATGGCGGTTAAGGTCTAAAGAAAAACCTTCGCTGACTCACTCGCGAAGGCTGGACGTACCGTTAGCGATTGTTCCCCGAACAAACGGCGCTGGAGCGCCGTGAAAGTCAAACTCAACGGCGGGAAGTATAGCAGGGCGCGCAGGATTTGTCAAAGTTGGATTTGTGTTCGTCCTGAGCGGAGCGCAGCGGAGACGAAGGACGCCTCTTTCCACCCTCACCCTGCTTCTGTTTCCTCGAGCCTTTTCCTCGCCCACTTTGTCCACTTGTTTACCTTTTTATTTCCTCCTTTGCCTCTCCATTTTCAAACTGAACTCGATCTGCCTCTCTTGGATCTTTTTCTGAATTTCCTGCCTCTTCCTTTCATCTGTTATCGCGTCGATGCTTTGCCGCAATTTTGCAATCTCGTTGAGCAACTCCACCTCGCGCGAGGCGAAACCTGCATTCTCACCGCACTTGCGTTCGGTGCAAGTGTCAACACGGACTGCGCCACGCGGATATCCTCCGGCGTTTCGAAATATTCCGTGAGGTCAATCGGTTTTCCCTCACCAGGCAGGTTGTCGAACTCCCCGCGTTCCTGTGCCTTTTTGATCAATTCCTCGACGATCTTATCAAGATTCATGCTTCCTCGTTAATCGGGCATGTGCAATCCGCCGGTTTGTTCCAGCCGGGTTGTGCTAAATTCCCAGCCTCCGGTTTCGGGTTTGGTCGTTCCCAACCCCAGGTCTATCTCAGCGGCTCCTTTTTGAAAACTCATCTACAAACTTTGAGCACCCCCGTTCCGTTCCCGTTCCCCGTTCACTTGAGTCTCGTCGGGAATTATCTCGTGATATAATCGCCAAATCAATGCGCATTTTCAAGATGGAGGATGTCTCATGGAGATCACAGTCCAGGAGTTCAAGCACTGCGATATGATCGCGATCAAGGGTCGTGTGGACAGCGCCACCGCGCCCAAACTGGCGCAAGCCCTTGAAGCCGCGAACGACGGCGGGAAATACAAACTGGTCGTCAACATGGAAGGATTGGAATACATGTCCAGCGCTGGATTCCGCGCCCTGCTTGCCGCACAGCGCAACTGCAAACGATACAATCGCGGCGAGGTCGTGCTGGCATCCGTACCTGAACGCATACGCGAGGCGTTGGAGCTCGCCGGTTTTACCGAACTCTTCAAAACCTTCGACGACCCTCTCTCCGCAGTGGGACATTTCTAAAACCGTCTTTATCAGCCTGGAGAGTTCCATAGAGTAGACCAGGAAACGTGCCGCCTTCAGCCGTGAATTGCTGAGGCGGCTCTCAAGTATCTGATGCAATATATCCAATTCGCTGCGAAGTTTGAATATCTCGATGAAATCCGCGATTTTGTAGGTGAAATTGCGCGTAAAAGCGGCTTCTCCGAAAAGGAGGTCTACAACATACAGCTTGCCACAGACGAAGCCGCATCGAACATCATCGAACACGCATACGAGGGGGTGAGCGACGGCATGCTCGAACTTTCCTGCGGCTTGGACGGCGATACGCTCATGATCATTCTGATCGATCACGGCGAGCCATTTGACCCTTCCGAAGTACCCATGCCCGATCTGACAGCCGACCTCTCCGAGAGACAGATCGGGGGACTGGGTATCTTCCTCATCCGCAAACTGATGGACGAAGTCCACTACAAATCCAACCCGGAAAATAACAGAAACACCCTGACAATGATCAAAAGAAAGGGGTGACCGGCATGTCAGCCGCCACCCGTTCCCCCCACTCTTCAGATTGGCGCGACCTCGCCAGCCTGGGGGAGCAACTTGTCAGCGCCACGTCTCTTGCCGCGCAGCGGGAACGCATCCTCGAAATGGCATCGCGCCTCGTGGAGGGGGATGCGGACGTCTGGCTACATGAGAATCTGTTCCGGCTGCCGAACATGGAGGAGGAATCCATCTTCCCTCCGGATCCCCCGACTCAGGGAATGATGCGCGCGTATAAATCGGGCGAGATTCGCATTGGACAGAGGAAGAATACAAAGAGAAGGGTCAACGCATCACGCGGCGGCGCCTGGGCGGCTGTTCCCATCGAAGACCAGGGGATGGTCATGGGCGCGCTGCAGGTCACCCGTCCGAAGGGACCGGAATTCAAGCGTGACGAACTCAATCTGCTTGAAGGGCTGGCTGGCGTGGTCGCGGTCAGCCTGGTGGCGTCGCATCGCGTGGCGGTGGAGCGCTTCCGTCTCAACCAGTTGAACCTTGTGCGCGAGGTCAGCGCGCAGATTGCCAATGTCCTCGACGTGGACGAACTCGCCCGCCGCGTAACCGGACTCATCCGGAAGACATTCCATTATTACTATGTTGCCATCTTTACGCTTCGCGAGAATTCCTCGTCGCTTCGTTTTCGAGCGAGCGCGATGCGCAAGGATTCGCGTCCTACAGGCGACACCCGAAAGACCAGGCGCAGGTCGCGGGTTTCGCTGAACGTGGAGTTGGGTCAGGGGTTGATCGGGCAGGCGGCGGCTGAGGGAGTCCGTATTCTCGTTCCCGATGTGCAAAGGGACGAACGTTATCGCTTCATTGACAATCTGCCGGAGACGCGTTCCGAAGTCGTCATCCCGTTGAGGATCGAGGATCGCGTGCTGGGCGTGCTCGATGTGCAAAGCGACCAGTTGAACGCCTTCCATCCGAACGATCTGCTGGTTCTCGAGGCGCTGACGGATACGATCGCGCGCGCGGTGGAGGGTGCGCGCCTGTATAACAACCTGCGGCACCGCGCCGATCAATTGACCCTGATCGCGGAGGTCAGCAAGAGAGTTAATTCGACCCTTGAACTTCGCGCTCTTATGGAAAATGTCGCTGCGTTGATTCATGAGCGCTTCGATTATCCGTATGTTCACTTGTTCACCGTGCATCCCAACCGGCGATTGATCGAATACGAAGCCGGCAGCGGCAAACGGAGCCGGGACCTCGTGGGGTATACACTCTCGCTGGATGAGCCGGAAGGGATCATTCCCTGGGTGGCGCGCGAAGGGCAGACGATCGTTGCCAACAACGTGAAAAGGGACAAACGCTATCGCGCTTCGCCGCTCCCGCCGGTGGATACCCGTTCCGAACTGTGCGTTCCGCTGCTTTACGGCAGCAAGGTTGTCGGTCTGCTCGATATTCAATCCAACCGGCGCAATGCCTTCACCGAGGACGACCGTACAACCTTCGAAGCCATCGCCGATAACATCGCCACCGCCATTCACAACGCCGACCTGTATAGTTCCGAGCAGTGGAGGCGGCAGGTGGCGGACGGGCTGCGCGAGGTGGCAGGCTTGATATCCGCCAATGCCAGCGTGGACGATGTGCTCGAAGCCATCCTGAGCGAATTGGACCGCAACCTGGCTGTGGATATTTCCGCCATCTGGCTGCTCGAGGACGATGAACTGTACCTCGCCGCCTGTCACAACTGCGACGAGGAATTGCTCGAGCGGACACTCTACGATTCACGCGCAGCACACGAAGGCTTGATGATGGCGCTGTATTCCGAAAAACCACTTATCCGAAGACCCACCGATGCGATGGGCGT
>CAYQOF010000121.1:0-9760 GCA_964419035.1 uncultured Anaerolinea sp.
AGCAGGTAAAATGCGCGAATTCCTCGACCCGCGCCGAAAAGTTTTCCAATTTGCGATTGTCGTCATCCTGCTCGCGTTGTTTGTGATGGTCTTTGCAGACTATCACGAACCCGCAGGCATGGGTCTCGCCTCGCTTGCCATCATTCCTGTGATCGCAGGGAGCTGGTACTTTGGCGTGAAGGGAGGGATGATCACGGCGCTGTTATCCGTCCTGATAAACAGCTTGTTTCTCATCTCTGAAAACCATTCTTATTTGATCCTGTTCGGAAACCCGGGCAACCTGGTCGGACTGTTTGTCCTGATCTTTACCGCCGCGGCGGTCGGCAGACTCGGCTCCGCGCTTCGCCAGCGCAACGACGCCCTGCTCCGGCTGGAAACCCTCGAAAAAGAACGGCAGGAACGTATGCGTTTCCTCGAACTCCTGAACGACATAACAGGAAGGGTGCTCGAAGCCGGTGACCAGGAAACCATGCTGAAGATCCTGACGAAACATATCGCGGAACTTTTCCAGGCGGACGATTGTTTCTTTGCCTTCTGGGATCCGGTCACCGAGACGACATTTCCGACAGCCTCGTACGGATCCATGAGCGACATATATCCGTATGTTCAATTCGAGCCGGGGGAACAAACCCTCACCGCCTCGGTCATAAAGGCGGGCAGCCCGCTGGTCATCGCGGATGTGGATAATTCCGAGTATATGAGCAAAAAGGTCGCCTCGATCTTTCCAAGCCGATCCATGCTCGGCTTGCCGCTCATCGTGCAGGAACACAGGTCTGGCACATTGCTTTTAGGATACAACAAGAAGAGGAAATTCGACCGCTTCGAATACGCCCGCGCCCAGATCGTAGCCCAGCACATCGGTCTCGTCCTGACAAAGATACAACTGCTCGAAGAAGCCCGCAAACAGGTAAAGCAATTGACCGTCCTGCATGAGGTCGCCCTCGTCTCAACCGGGGCTGAAACCGAAGACCACCTGATCGAGCGCGTCACGGATATCATCGGCCGCAATCTGTATCCCGACAATTTTGGGATCATGCTCCTGGATGAGAACACGGGCATTCTCCACGTGCATCCATCCTATCGTTTTTTCTCTCCCGACGATCTGAACGTGGCCGAGGTGCCGCCCGGAGCGGGCATCACAGGGCAGGTGGCGCAAACCGGTCAACCCAAACGGATCGGGAACGTTCGCGGTGTGCGGAATTATCTGAACGTGGACAAGAGAACCTCCTCCGAATTGTGCGTGCCGATCAAAATCAAGGAGCGCGTGCTCGGTGTGATCAATGCCGAAAACGCCAAAAGGGATGCCTTTACCGCCGACGACGAACGCCTGTTGACGACACTGGCAGGTCAACTGGCGACTGCAATCGAACAATTGCGTTCAGCCAAAGCCGAACGCCAGTGGCTGGATCAACTCGCCCGATCCAACGACCTGATCTATTCGCTTGCCCACATCACAACTCACATCGAAAAAGCGCTCGATGCAGATGAGATCATCCGGACCCTCGGGAAGGAATTGCAGAACATCGGCGTGGTTTGCGCGGCTGCATTTTACAACGAAAAAAAGAGCAGGTTTACCTTTACTTACACGTCCATGAATTCACAGGTGCTCGAACAATTTGAAAGCGGCATCGGGTCCCTCTTCATCGACTACTCGTTTTCATTTGATTCGTTAAGAGCGGCAATAAAGGCTGAAGACCCCTACCAGCCAGCAGTTGTGATCAATCCGCAGGAGGAGATGCAAATATTTTTCCCACAAAGACGCGACGAAATGGGTTTCACGAATATCCTGAATGGAGTTGGGATCAACGATGGAACAGAATTAATGCGTTTACCGCTGATGTTCGAGGATCAATTGCTGGGTATCCTATGGGTTTGGGGAAAAGCCATCACGAAGACGAATCTGCCGGTCATGTCCATTTTCGCAAAACAGATTGGCATCTCGCTCGAACGTGCGCGCCTGTTCGCGGAGGTGCAAAGCCTGGCGTTGACCGATCCCTTAACCGGCTTGAGCAACCGCCGCAGTCTGTTCGAACTGGGAAGGGTCGAATTTTCCCGGGCGAACCGCATGAACCGTCCTTTCTGTTGCATGATGCTGGACCTCGATCACTTCAAACAGGTCAACGACAATTATGGACATCAGGTGGGCGACGAGGTCCTTCAGGAATTTGCGAACCGATGCAAACGCTCCATCCGCGAAGTGGATATGATCGCCAGATACGGCGGCGAGGAACTCATCATCCTGATGCCCGAAACGGACTTGAACACGGCGCTGCTGGTGGGGGAGCGTCTGCGCAAATCCATGGCAGAGACGCCGATCAAGGTCTCCAGTCACGAATTGAATCTTACGGTCAGCATTGGTGTTGCGGGGAAGGATGAGAATACCGCTCAACTGGAAACGCTCATTGCGCGCGCCGACCAGGCGATGTACATCGCAAAACACAAGGGGCGGAATTGTGTGGCGGTAAGCAGGTAATTTCTATCCCGAAACCTTCAGCGCGATCATCGTGACATCGTCAGCCAGCGGCTTGTTGTCTCCAAATGCGCCCACGCTCTGGCGGACAACCTGAAGCATATCCGGCGCACTCAAGTCCACGTTCCGGCGGAAGAGTTCAGCCAGCGCATCCATACCGAATTCCATATTGCTCGTGTTCAATACTTCGGTGACACCGTCCGTGTAAAGGAGGAGCGAATCACCCCTGGAGAATACAACCGTTTCGGTGCGCGGTTGAAAACCCTCGACCAGACCGATCGCCGGCGCGGTCGGCTTGAGCCACGCAATGGCGGCATCTCCCCTGCGATAGACGATGGGCGGGTTATGCCCCGCGTTGACATAAGTGAAGGACAGACTGGTCGGATCGAAACGCGCCAGAAACACCGTCACAAAAGTGGTGAAATGAATATTGTGGATGTAGAAGCGGTTGATCCGCTGGAGGATATCGGCGGGTGAATCGGATTCCGGCGCCATCGTCCGCAGGGCGGTTTGCAGGCTGCTCATCAACATCCCCGCCGAGACGCCGTGGCCGCTCACATCCGCGATGACCAATCCGTGCGCGCCATCACGGTATTGGAAGAAGTCGAAGTAATCGCCGCCGATGATCTCGGAGGGACGGCTGAACGCCGCCAATTCCACACCTTGAATATTGGGGACCCGCTGCGGCAGCAGGGCACGTTGGACCACCTGCGAAAGTTCCAGTTCCGATTCCAGTCGGCGCCGTTCCTCGTCCGAGTAATGGTCCAGGCAGATGCAGGCGGTGTAGTCCATTTCGAGATGGCTGGAGTCAACGTAACCATGACAGACAACGCAATATCCCAGCGTCTTGTCTTCGATCTTTTCCAGGCTGGTCTCGATGACATGCAGGTGTTCCTCGACACAACATTCATCCTCACACAGACAAATCTGTTTTTCCCCGGCGGGAGCGGCCTCCAGAAATTCCTTGATCTGCCTCTGCTTTGCCTTCAAGGCTTCCCGAACCTGTGGATAGATATCAACTGCCATTTCGAACCTCCGACGGTTGCACTCGACAATTTAGAACATTTGTTTAGACTCGACCATGACGGAGATTCTTACACCGGTTCCCAGAACTGATACAAGCCAAGCCTGCCATTCTCCCCATCCGCGGAAAACGTATCGGATACGTGGAAATTGCTCGCCTCCGCCAAATCGGACAATTCCTCCTCGCTGAAGTGATGGACGTACCGCAGACCCCTTCCCCCGCTCCGCCAATCGAGCAGATAATCGCCCGCGTCCACCTCGGACCCGGCAATGGATACCGTTTCCCAGGGCTGGATCCTCGCCTTGAGTTTTTCGCTGTTCAAAAACTGCCAGTTCGAGTGGATGAACTTCCCTTCGGGCTTGAGCAGTTGACGGACGGTCTTCAGAATATCCAATCGCAGTTCGTGACCGGGGATGTGGTGCAGAACCGAAAAACAAAAAACAACAACAAACATGTCATTGCAAGGGAGCGAAGCGACGGAAGCAATCCCCAACCCGCGAGGAGATTGCTTCGCCCCTTCGGATCTCGCAATGACATGGACCAAATTATCTGATGTCAAATCCGCTTGCACGAATCTGGCAGGAAAACCTTCAGGCAGAGACTCCGCCTCTCGGAGCAGGGGCAGGCTGAAGTCCACGCCCAGATACGAGCCGCGGTGACCGCGCTTCGCCAGCGCTCGCGCCAGTTCCCCGTTGCCGCATCCCAGATCCAGGATGTCCTCATCTCCCTTCAACATTTCGAGGATGCGTCTAACTCCGGGCTGAATCCGATGGCGCGTGGCGGAGAATGAGTCGCCGAAGCGGGTGTAGAACTCGCGGTTGAGTTCGATCAAGCGTGCGGCGGTGGTTGAATCCATGAGGCGATTATAACGGGAGATTCTTCGGCGCTCCGCGCTCGGAATGACGTTCGATAACGGGTATAATTTTTCCATGCTTACGCCGTTGGAAATCGAAGGGCTCTCGGATGAGTTCGAGACGAAGACGCCGCAGGAGATCATCGCGTGGGCGGTGAATACGTTCCGGCCCCAGATCGCATTGAGTTCCTCGTTCCAGACGCAATCCATGCCGCTGTTGCACATGGCTTCACGGATCCGGCGCGATATCCTGATCTTCTTCCTCGATACGGGCTATCATTTCTGGGATACGTTGATCTTTCGCGAGCAGGTCGCATCGGACTGGCAGTTGAACGTTTTGGATCTTTATCGGGATACGCGCTGGGATGTCTTTGCAAGACAACGGACGCGCACCCTGCCGCTGGAAGACCCGAACTTGTGTTGTTATATTCACAAGGTCCAGCCGATGCAACTGGCATTGAAGAACATGCTGGCATGGATCAGCGGCATCCGCCGGGATCAGACTTCCGTGCGGGCGAAGGCAAAAATCCTTGAGTTGCAGGACGATGGATTGCTGAAGATCAATCCATTGTTGAACTGGACGAAGGCAGACATGCAAAGATACATGGAAGAACATCATCTTCCGCCGCATCCATTGTTCGAGAAAGGGTATCGAAGCATCGGCTGCGCGCCCTGTACGGTTGCCATCGGCGTCCACGACGATGAACGCGCCGGCCGCTGGAGCAGACTCGGCAAGATCGAATGTGGCTTACACACCGAGATGTTCAAGCACAGGGATTTTTCGAAATTGAAAAGCAATTTTCAGACGGATATTTCGGTGATGGAAAGAAGAAAAGCAGAGAGATAGACAGGCAGGTTCGACGTGCACCTCGACCGACGAGAAATCTGGAGAGCGACCCATCTCATCACACCCGATAAAAAGGACCTGGCGCGCGCCGTGCTGGAGCAAATCCGGCGCGGGCGCGACGTGACGCAGGCTCTGCGCAGCCATCCTCTCGAGGGCGGCGGGTACCTCAACAAGTCCATGCTGGTTTCGATCTACAACGAGATGGTCGCGGCGGGGGAGATCAACGAGGACGCGCGCCTGCTCGAACGCATCCGCATGAAACCGATGCGGACACTTTCCGGCGTGACGACCGTAACGGTTCTGACCAAACCGTATCCGTGTCCCGGTAAATGTATCTTCTGCCCCACCGACGTGCGGATGCCCAAGTCGTACCTGCCCGATGAACCCGGCGCGATGCGCGCCGTCGAGCATCAATTCGACCCGTACGCGCAGGCGCACGCAAGGATCGAACAATTGGAGTCGCTGGGACACCCGACAGACAAGATCGAGTTGCTCGTACTCGGCGGGACGTGGTCTTCGTATAAGCGGGATTATCAGGAATGGTTCGTCAAGCGGTGCTTCGACGCGATGAATGATATTCACGGCGGAGAGATCGCAAACGCAGGAGAGTGGAAAGTGGAAAGTGGAGAATTAGAGAATTCCCACTCACTCAACGAGACCGCTCCTCACCGCAACGTGGGGCTTGTCATCGAGACACGACCCGACGAGATCAACCCGGATGAGATCCGCTGGCTTCGTCACCTCGGCGTAACGAAGGTGCAGATGGGAGCGCAAAGCCTCGACGACCATATCCTCGAAATCAACAAACGCGGGCATGACGCGGAATGTACGCGTCGAGCCACCGCCCTGCTGCGCGCGGCGGGATTCAAGATCGTCCTGCACTGGATGCCGAACCTTCTGGGCGCGACGCCCGAATCAGACCGCGCAGACTTTGCGCGCTTGTGGAATGATTTCTGCCCGGATGAAATCAAAATCTATCCGAACCAGTTGCTTGCCAACGCGGAACTCTACGAATACTGGCAGCGCGGTGAATTCAAACCCTACACCACCCAGGAACTCATTGACCTGATCGCGGACATCAAACCGACGATTCCTCGTTATTGCCGCGTGAACCGCGTCATTCGAGATATTCCATCCACAAATGTAGTCGAGGGAAATCGAAGGACAAGCCTGCGGCAGGATGTGCACGAGGAATTGAAACGACGCGGCACACGTTGCGAATGCGTGCGTTGCCGCGAGGTGCGCGGAAAATCCATCAAGGCAGAATCGCTAAGACTGGACGATCTGGTTTATCGGGCAGGCGCGGCGGAGGAGCATTTTATTTCGTACATCACGCCGGATGATAAACTTGCCGGCTTTGTGCGGTTATCGCTCCCGAAGAAAAACCCGCCGCCAACCGGCATCTCCGATCTTGATGATGCGGCGTTGATCCGTGAGGTGCATGTCTACGGGCAATCATTACCCGTCGGCGCGGAGAAGGAGGGCGCGGCGCAACATGCCGGGCTGGGGACGCGCCTGCTCGAACAAGCCGAGTCCATTGCGAAGGCAAACGGCTTCAGGCGCATGGCGGTCATCTCGGCTGTCGGCGCACGGGGATATTATCTCGAACGCGGCTTCGAACGCGGGGAACTGTATCTGACGAAAGAACTTTAAAGCCCCTGAAGGTCTCACGACTCTCAGGGGCTTTCTGCCTGGACGGGATGACCCCGTCCAATTTACACAACCAAACTCACCAGCCGTCCCTTCGCGACGATGACCTTCCTCGGCTTTTTGCCTTCCAGATATTTCTGGACGACCTCGGATGCCAGCGCGGCGGATTTGATCTCCTCCTCGCCCGCATCAGCCGGGACCGTGATCCTGTCCCTCACCTTGCCGTTGATCTGGACGGGGATTTCGATCATGTCCTCTTTTGCGGCGACTTCGTCCACTGCTGCCCAGGGTTGTTGATGGATCGAGTACGGCTTGCCCAGTTGATTCGTCCACAGTTCCTCGGCGATGTGCGGCGCGATGGGAGCCAGCATCTTCAAGTAGATTTCGGTTGCTTCATCCCATTCGGAGGTCCCGACCGCGCCGCCTTCACGCGCTTTGTACATCTCGTTCAGCAGTTCCATCAACGATGAGATGATCGTGTTGAACTCGAAGTTCTCGAAGTCGTGCGTCACGCGTCGCAGGGTTTGGTGAACGCGTCGGCGCAGAGTCTGTTTGGTTTCATCGGAGGCAGGCACAGGAGTCCGACGACTCGAGTCGTCAGAGTCCGTGAACAATGTCCAGACTCGGCGCATCCAGCGCGCGGTCCCTTCGATGCCCTGCGAGTCCCATGGCGCGCCCATCTCCCAGCGAGCGAAGAACATCAGGTAGGCGCGCACGGTGTCCGCGCCGTATTTGTCCACCAGCATGTCTGGCGCGACCACGTTGCCGCGGCTCTTGGACATTTTGGCATGATCCTCCGCCAGCACCATGCCCTGGTTGCGCAACTGCATCATCGGTTCGTTGCCTTCGGTGATTCCCATATCACGCAGCGCCTTGTGGAAGAAGCGCGTGTACAGCAGGTGCATGGTGGCGTGTTCGATGCCGCCCGTGTACGTGTCAACGGGCATCCAGTAGTTGTATTCGGCTTCATCGAACGGCCCCTTGTCGTACTTCGGCGACAGATAACGCAAGTGATACCACGAGGAGCACATGAAGGTGTCCATCGTGTCGGTTTCGCGCTCGGCGGGTTCGCCGCAGACCGGGCAGGTCGTATCCTTCCACGTCGGATGCAGTTTCAACGGCGACTCGCCCGTCGGCTTCCACTCGACGTCTTCGGGCAACAGCACGGGCAATTGATCTTCGGGCACAGGATTCCATCCATGCTTTTCACAATGGATCATGGGAATCGGCGCGCCCCAATAGCGCTGGCGCGAGATCAGCCAGTCGCGGTAACGATAATTGACCGACTCTCTCCCGATGCCCTTTTCCTCCAGCCAGTCAATTACCGCGCTGATGCCGGGGTTCTTGCGTCCCTTTTCGTTGTTGACTTTCGTCCCGTTGAACGGACCGGAGTTGATCATGACTCCTTCGCCGACGTATGCGGATTCCAATTCACCCCCCTCTTTCTCTTCTCCCTCACCCCCATCCCCTCTTCCATTGGGAGAGGGGTGCAGGGGTGAGGGTTCAGGCCTGATCACTTCGACGATGGGCAGATCATACCTCCGGGCAAATTCGAAGTCGCGCTCGTCGTGTGCAGGGACCGCCATGATCGCGCCCGTGCCGTAGGACATCAACACGTAATCCGCGATCCAGATCGGGATGCGCTCGTTGTTGACGGGGTTGATCGCATATCCGCCCGTGAACACGCCGGTCTTTTCCTTGTCCACGGCTTCGCGCTCGATGTCTGATTGACGCGCGGCTTGCGCTTTGTACGCTTCGACCGTCTCGCGTTGTTCGGATGTTGTGACCTTGTCCACCAGCGGATGCTCGGGCGCGAAGACCATGAAGGTCGCGCCCCACAGCGTGTCCGGGCGGGTGGTGAATATCTCAATGTCATCGCCCTGCTCTGTTTTGAAGATCACCGACGCACCTTCACTCCGTCCGATCCAGTTCGTCTGCAATACCTTCACGCGCTCGGGCCAGTCTATTTCATCGAAGCGTAATAGTTCATCGGCATACTTCGTGGCTTTGAAGAACCACTGCTCCAGGTTCTTTTTGATGACAGGCGTACCGCATCGTTCGCAGACGCGGTTCTCGCCGATCACCTGTTCGCGCGCCAGTGTAGTATTGTCCTTCGGACAGAAGTCCACGGGCGACATCTTGCGATATGCCAGCCCTGCCTTGTACAACTGAATGAAGAACCATTCGGTCCATTTGTAGTAGGACGGGTCGGCAGAGACAGCCTCGCGCTCCCAATCGAACATCGTGCCCATGGACCGCATCTGCTTGCGCATCCGTTCGATGTTCGCAAACGTCCGCTTCATCGGGTGGATGCCATCCTTGATGGCGGCGTTCTCCGCGTTCAGACCGAACGCATCGAATCCCATCGGGAACAGGACGTTGTATCCCTTCATGCGCATGTACCGCGCCCGCGCATCAGGCGGAATCATCGCATACCAGTGACCGATGTGCAGGTCGCCGCTGGGATAAGGCAGCATGGTCAACGCGTAATGTTTGGGCTTGCTGTTGTCAATGACGGAGCGATACAGCCCGTCCGCTTCCCACTTTGCCTGCCATTTCTTCTCGAAGACCTGCGGATTGAAAGATTTGTCCTTCTTTGAAACAGGCTGGATGGCTGTGGGTTTCTTCTCCACAGGGACAACCGCTTTCGGCTTCTCGGTCACAGGCGTGATGGCTCCACTCGGCGCCGTCATGATCGCCTTCGAGACGACGGCTTTTTTCACTACGCGTTTTGCGTTTTGCATTTTAGCCGTTTTCTTTGCAACCGTTTTTTTGACACTCTTCGCAACAGATTTCGCCGCTGTCTTCCTTCCAGCCGGCTTTTTAACGACCTTCGCCTTTGTCGCTTTCACAGCCTTTTTGGTTGTAGTTTCCTGTTTCGTATTCTTCTTCTTTGTAGCAGCCATTCTTACCTCA
>CAYQOF010000122.1:0-9711 GCA_964419035.1 uncultured Anaerolinea sp.
GCGGGACGTGTGTACTTGTTTGCTCGTGCGCCTGTCTACAATTGCGACGTGCAATTCGGACAGCGTGTCGCCTTGATGGGGATCGCGCTGAAACAGTACGGGCAATCCTTGGTGGTGGGTTCAGCCGCCGGTTCCGGCTTCTTCATGCGATTCATCGTTCGCACCAGCATGAAAATGACGAAGGCAACGATGACGAAATCAACGATTGCCTGGATGAACGCGCCGTACGCCACGACTGCCTCCCCCACAGTGACAGACAGGCTGCTGAAATTGAGTCCGCCGAGCAAAAGCCCGATGAGCGGCATCAAAATGTCGTTGACGAGCGAAGCGATGATCTTTCCGAACGCGCCGCCGATGATCACGGCAACCGCCAAATCCATGACGTTGCCGCGCATGGCAAAATCCTTGAACTCCTTCAACATTGCATACCTCCTGCAGGAGAATTTACGATCAATGTTATTCTACCGTTTGGAGGATGGGATGTCAACGAAGTGGAAAAACAGGGGTGGACTGCGTCAGGATTTCCGCCGGCGGAATGGGCGTTCATGTTTCCGCATGTAAGGTTCATCTTAGCCGGAAACCAGCCAGCCGTATGCCTGGTGAGGCCTGGCGGCGCCGCGCCAGAATTGCAGAGATAACCAATACTTGAACGACAGGAGAATCCCGAAGCCGAAATATGCCAGACGGCTAAACGCGGTAAATATGTTCCCATGTCGAAGATTCCATGCCACGGAGCCCAGGTAGATCCAAATCATTCTGCCATGCCAGTAGGCTGGGTTGAGTCTATTTTTTGCGGAGTCACGCAACCGCGAAAATACGTTCGGCAAACCCAGCACCATTTCCCGTGACTGACGGCTTTGTTCCTGGAGGTTTGCATAATTGGTTGTACTTTCCTTATGTCCAAAACGGATGACCGCAACCAGTTCCTTTACTCCCGCAATATCGCTTTGCAGTGAAATTCGCCGCGTCAAATCCACGTCTTCATCGCCGCCGCGCAGCGCTTCCAGAGGCGCAAACCCTCCAACCGAATGAAAGATTTGGGCGTCGAACAGGCTGGACTGAAGAGGCTGCCACTCCCCGGACATGAAGCGGATGAAACAGTTGCCCTTTTCATCTGGAAGACATTCCTCCAGCGTATTCCCATTTGAATTGACAAAGCGATATCCGCCATAATACATGCCAGCCTCGGTCTGCTGGACTATTTTCCAAAAATGCTCGAAGGCGCCCGGCAGGAGAAAATCATCATCATCCAGGAAATGAAGATATTTGCCCTGGGCTATCGCCGCGCCGGCGTTCCGCGCCGCGCTTCGCTCCCGCCGGTTCGTGTTGATGACCTGCAGGTTGGGAGCGTCAATCCAATTCATCCTTGGCAGGGCTTTGCCAGAATCATTCACCACGATCACTTCAAAGTCTGCGCTGCGAAGTTGCTGTTCCAGCACGCTTTGCACTGCGCGTGAAAGCGTGTCCCTGCCAATGGTGGGAATGATGGTGGAGATAAAAATGCTCATGCGCGAGGCATCCAGAATCTACCTGTCGAAATTCCTGCCCGAAAGCCTGATGCCGCGTTCGAACGTCGGGCTTTGATAGGGCTTGAGGAACGCCTTCCAAAAATCCTTCGAGAGCATCCTGAAATTGCCTGGAAAAATGACCGCCAGCCCATGGATCAATCTGCTCCCTGCAACGGATATTCGTTTCCGTCGCACATTCCATACAGCGGACGTAAAATAAACGCGCAGCATCCTGCCAAGCCAGAAACCGGAGGTTGCTCCTTCTTTCATCCGCAGAAATGCACCGGAGTCATCCAGGATCCGTTCCCTTGCCCAACGGCTCACTTCCGGATGACGGTTGTAATTTGTCGTGCTGCCCGCATCGCCCCGTTCGATATTCGCGATCAAATCGGAAGTCCCGATAATGTCCCCGTGGAGGCAAATCCGCCGGAATAAATCAATGTCTTCGGGTCCCGTAATCAATGCGGAAAAACCGCCCAGTTTATGGAATAATTTTGCCTCGACCAGCGACGACTGAAGCGGGATCCATTCGCCCGCCATTGCCTGCAGAAAACAGTTTCCCTGGATGTCATGGTGCAATTGGATCAATTCGCTCCCGTCGCGTTCGACGAGTTGGGAGCTGCCATACAGCCAGACTGCACCTTTGTTTTGTGATAGCTCCCAGAAATGATACAGTGCATCCGGAAAAAGCCAGTCGTCGTCGTCCAGAAAATGCAGGTATCTTCCCCTGGCGGCGGCTGCACCGGTGTTGCGGGCAACGCTTCGTTCGCGGCGGTTGGTATTGACGACGCGCACCCGTTTCGAAGATTGCCAGTCCTCCTGCGGAAGGGGCATGCCCGAGTCATTCACCACGATGACTTCAAAATCCTCCCTGTCGAAAGACTGGGACAATATACTGTTCACTGCCCGCGCCAGTGTTTGCCGTCCCACCGTCGGAATTATGGTTGAACAGAACATGTCAGATATTCTCGTTCCAGCGGGTATTTTGGAACAATTCCTTTCCGGATTCCTTTATAGCCAGCCAGACATTTGGAAAATGAGGTTTTGTCGCGCCGTTCCAAAAATCTGCTGACAGAATATATCTGCCTGCGGTGAGCAGACCTACAACTGCATGGTATATGCGGCTGAAGGCGGTAAAGAATCGCCTGGCTCTCAGATTCTTGACAGCCGATCCCAGAAAATAATAGACGATCTTCCCATGCCAGTAGCCTCTGCGCGTGTTATTGGCTCGCGCGGAGGAAACCAATCGATGATATGAACCCGGCATATCCATGTTTATTTCGCGTGACTGACGGTTTTGGATGAACATATCCATGTAATTGGTTGTGCTGCCGTTGTCTCCCGAACGGATGCATGCGACCAGTTTCGGTATGTTCATGAAACCATATTGATGGGCAATTTGTCTAGCCAGATGAATATCCTCAAACCCCCCTCGTAACGACTCCAACATTGCAAAACCGCCGACCTTGAAAAACGCATCCGCCTCGACAATGGATGCCTGCAGCGGCAGCCATTCCCAGGCAATGAGATTGAGAAAACAATTACCTGCTTCATCCGGAAAGACGTCAACGATCTTGTCACCGGAATTGTCCACCATTCTGAACGCCCCGTGAAACCATGCGGCTGAACCGTCTCGTGTCGCCTCCCAAAAAGCATCGAAGGCGCCGGGCAACATCCAGTCATCGTCGTCGAGAAAATGCAAATACCGCCCGGTCGCAATCGCCGCGCCTGTGTTTCGGGCAATGCTCCGGTTGAGCCGGTTCGTGGAAACGATTTGTACGCTGGGATGTTTTTGCCAGTCCTCGGATGGCAAGTCCCTGCCTGAGTCGTTGACAACGATCACCTCACATTCCTCCCGTTGAAATTCCTGTTCCAGGATACTGTAAACAGCCCGTGAAAGGGTGGCACGACCAATTGTTGGAATAATCGTTGACATGAACATCGGATTAGTCTTTTTTGAAGTTCGACCTTTTTATCGCGGAAGGGGCTGGCTTGGGTCAAAAAAGTAAATCCGCAAAAAGAAATCATCCGGCGTCCGCAGGTAGCGGATGTCAACCAGACGGGCATCGCGCTCGAGGAAAGCCTTCACCTCCGGGTTTGCCCAGATCGTTTCCGCATCAATCACGAACCAGTAGCGCTTCCCGCTGTTGAGGAGGGTTGGAACGTCAATATCCTCATAGTGGATAAAATCCCTGTTCAGGTAAAAGGGACCGAATTCAGGCCAATACGTCACCACAGCATCATCCGGCCGGCTTTGTTCCTGAATGATGTAAAATGCCGTCCTCCAGTCGCCGCGGTTGCCGTTGTTCACCCGGTAATACAATAGATTGTCGCTGCCTGCATCCATCAGAAGAAGAATCAAAACCCCAACGGCAAGCCATTTGTGCAATCCATTGAGCTGCTTAAGCAATTCATCAATTCCAACAGCCGCGAGAATTATCCAACTGAAGAGGATCATGAAGACGTAGCGATCCTTGGTAAAGATATACGGGTTTGCCGCAACCAGCATCGCCAGGGGAACAATAGCATTGACCATCAATAAGAGCCCGGCACGATTCCTCCTTAGAATCAGGAACAGTCCACTAAACAGAGCCAGCGCCATTAGTGGAATACCAATATTAAAACTGATGTTTCCGATCAGCCGGATGGGGTCATCGTTTCGATACAGGAAGAACCAGTCGAAATCGCCAAAGAATCGCGACTCGCCGGCGGCAATCCTGCTGTAGAGTTCAATCGCGCCGCCTGCCAGGATCGGCAATCCAATCAGGGACAGGTTCCTGAATGTCAATCCCTGTGGTTTTTCAAACCTGAACATCCACAAGGCAGCAAGATATACACCGATGACGGGAAAGATGAAAAATGCAAACAGCCTCTCGGAAAATGCCAGATAGACCAAGACGTAAAAGCCGATGAAATAGGCGGGTTTATTACGTTCCAATCCAAAATGAAAGACAAACAATGCCAGCGAATAGAACAGTAACAGGGACGAATAGAAACGCGCATTCTGCGACCAGTAGAGATGCCAGGGCGAAACCGCCAGCAATAACGCCGCGATCAACGCCACTCGTTGACCAAACATTCTTCGGGTCGGAAAAAACAGGATTGGGACCGACGCAATGCCAATGAATACCGACGCCAGGCGCGCGCTCCACTCGCTGATACCCCAGCTGTTCAACACTTGCGCTGTAAGGATGACCGAAACAGGTATCCAGTTCCTGTTGGGCGGCATATTTTCAAGCATGAGCGCGGGGGTGCCGAAGTGGGTTGTGGCACGACCAATGGTATAGATCTCGTCTATCCAAAAACTCCATTCGCCCAGTTTATAGAATCGAAGCGCCGCGGCAAGCAGGGTGATCAAAAACAACCATACATATTGCATTCCGGGCTTGCCGGCCAAACCAGTGACTTTATCTCTTATCTCTTTAGTTCGCATCGTAAGACTCATTTCATCTGCCTCCTCGTATTAAGAATGCCTTGCACCAGCCCTCGAATTGCCCCAAGATTGCCTCTTCTTGCCTCCCGAATGAACACCTGCACAGCCAATATCGGCGCGCCAAAAACATAAAATGCCAGTTTTTGCCCAAACGTGGCATGACGCCGCATGAACGCCAGCCAATGCCGCGACTTGTGCCGCGCATATTCCTCGCTGTATCCCTCGCCGAACGTGTGGCTCACCTGATGATACCCGACCGCCTTCGGGATATACAGCGCCTTATACCCCGCCTTTTGCAGGCGCAGTGAGAAGTCCAAATCTTCTGGACCGAACGGACCGAACAGCGGATCGAATCCGTTCAACTGCTGGAAGACGTCCGCCCGCACCATCATCGCCCCTCCGCAGGAGATGCACGGACGCGGCGCGTCATACTGACCCTTATCCTGCTCGCCAAACCCGACAGGCTTCACCCTCCAGAACACAAAACTGATGCGCGCCCCGCCCCCGTCATTGATCAGGTTGCGGTCGTGCATGAAACGCAGTTTGGCTTGTGTCTGTCCCATCCGCGGATCGGACTCGAACGGCTCATACAACGCGCCGACAAAGCCGGGTTCCACGAGAATATCGTTATCCAGAAAGAGCAGATGCGTCGCGCCGAGTTCGATCGCCACTTTCGCCGACGCGTTCCGCCCGCCCGCCACACCCAGATTGGACTCGCTGTAATGGGTCAATACTTCAGGGAACGCCTCGCTCACCGCCGCGACCGTCCCATCGTAAGAGCCGTTGTCCCACACGAGGACTTTGAAGGGCATGTCTTCACCGCTCAACAACGTGGAGAGGCATTCCAGCGTTTTGTCTTTTTGGTTGTAAGTCAGAATTTGCACAACAATCTTCATCGAATCACATCCACAATTTCAAGCCTCGTAAAAATTTATCGCCGCCCACATCCTTTTGCCAGAAACGCGTCAACTCGTGCAGGTCATGCGCGGGTCTGACCACATCGTGCAGACTCGTGCATGCAAACGCGAAGCCCGCCTCGCGCACAATTCGCTTCGCATCGTCCGTCGCCCTGCCGTTGGGGTACGCAAAACCATCCACGCGCCTGCCAAGTAAGTTTTCCAAATCTTGTTTGCTCGAAACGATCTCCTCGCTTTGTCGTTCCAGCGAAAGCCGCGGCAGCATCGGATGATACCGCGTGTGCGCGCCGATCTCGATCAACCCGCCCTTGGTAAGTTGCAAAAGTTCTTCATGCGTCATTGCACGCGCTGTCGTTTCATTGGACGAAACACTTGCCCAACTGCGGATCGTATCCATCGCCTGACTTTGATCTTCGACATCCAACGCCAGCAGGAAGTTGTACAAAGCCTGATGGAATTCTCTACGGGATTCCAGACCCGCTTCGGGACTCGCGTTCGGCTGATCCCACTGAAATCGATTTTCTCTCATCTGCAAGCGGAGCGCGCCCAATTCCGCCTGCGACGATATGACCAGCCTTTCCAACTCATCCCACCAAAATTCCTTCCCCGCGTAACCTGTGCAAACGAACACCGTGGCTGGGACTTCGTATTTTTCCAACACAGGTTTTGCCTCGTATAGATTATCGGCATATCCATCATCGAACGTCACTGCAACGGATTTGGGCGGCACGGAGCCTTCCCTCAAAAGTTGCACAAGTTCGGTGAGTCTGAGGGGATGAGCATATTTTCTCACCGCCTCCATTTGTTCCGCAAAATGCTCTGGCGTGACGCAGACATCGTATTCATCGTGTGCCAAATCCACCACGCGGTGATATCCGAGAATCAACGCGCCGCCGAGGATGCGCGCCCGCACCCAGCGTGAAAACGTCTGCGCGGTCTTGACGCCAGGAATCCTCATTCAGCCTTTCCCGCTTTGACCGCGCGGACAGCGATCAACACCTCGTATGCCCGATCCACCGCGTCGAGTTCCTTTTTCTTGAGATCCTCCACCGCCAGTCCTTCAAGAAATGAGATCGCCGCCAGCACATTGCCATACGAGCGCACGGTGACGTTCCCAGCGCCGAACGCCTCCTCGAACAACAGACGCGCGGATAACGACGTGAACCGCCAATACTCGCCCCATTGATCGAAATCCTCCAGGCTGAGTTGCGCCATGCCGGAAGCGGTCGCCAAAAGTACTCCACCAGGCTTCAGGATGCGGTGCAGTGTTGAGATCACGGTACGGATGTCATAGATGAATTGAAGCGTCTGGGTAAAGATGATGGCGTCGAAGGTATTCGAGGGCAGGTGATCGGCTTTGGTCAGGTCGGCGACGATGGTGGCATCGGGATTGCCCTCCACGGGGTGCAGGACGTCGCTTTTTGCGACGCGGTCGCCTCCGTAGCGGAGGGTGTACGCGTTGTGCTTGATCTCCAGCACGCGTCCGCGCACATCCGATGAGAATTCGGCGAGGAATTTTTCGATGTAATAACGGTCGATCTCCAGCCCGCGGCTGTTGCCGTAGTCCACGCTGATGGGCTTGAGGCGGCGCAGGGAACCGAAGCGCACCCACCCAACGGGCGGAAAGACAGCCAATCGGGCGAGGCGGCGGCGGGTCTCGCGTGACAGGTATCGGCGTGCGAGGAGGCGGAGTTGTTCCAGCATCATGTTATCCTACGTTGGCAATTTTTTATGGAATGGAGACAGAAGCCGTCTTCACTCCATATCCATTCCGATTCAAATCATAGTAATACATGAACAAGGTTTTCTTTTCTTCGTCAAGCAGAAACACGGCTTGTTCAACTTCAGCGAACTGATATACAGCCACCGGTCCGCTCAAGACGTTCGGCGTCGGCAGAGACATAAGTCTGACCTCAGTACGGCTTTCGCGACCATTGTTGAGAATCAAGGCGTATGTATCCTGACTCACCTTGACGTGTCCCGCTGTGCCCCAAACGGAGATCGGTTTTCCATCACTTGTCACCATGGACGATTGGGCGAGTTGATTGTATTGCTCTCCATACGCCACGCCGAGCAAACCGCTTTCAGTCGTGCCATTGGGGATGTAATAAACGATCCATTGACCTGAGTCGTAAATGGCATCCACCACAAATAACTCATCGCCGTATCCCCATACTGAGCGGTCCTCACGACTGAGAACAATCCCAAGATCGGTGAAATTCGATCCGTCAAAGGATGATGCAACGCGGACATCCGCATTGACCGTGGTCGCGCTCTCCTCCGTGTTCGCGCCGTAGAAAAGCATCACCTCCCCGTTATCCCCCAGGGTCACGCCGGAAGACACGGCGCCCTCCTCGCCGTTTTGATTCGGAAACCAGGTGAGGATGGGGTTTCCCTCATACTTGGTGAAATGGATGCCATCCTGACTTGTCGCCACGCCGATGGCGCGCCATAACACGGTCTCATCGTATTCCGTGCGGTAATCGCTGGAACCTTGGTAGTAGAGATAATAAGTGCCATCCTTCTTGATCACCGAGAAGGCAAACCCACCCCATAAATAATAATCCCATTCGCCTTCCGCGCCGGCTTCGAAGATCATCCCATGATCCACCCAATCGGATTGCGCCGGTATGCGAACGATCAATTCATTACGTTCAACTTCAAGAGTGCGCACAGGAATCTCAGTGGGGCTGACAAGTTCCCTCTCCGGAGATGGCGCCGGCATTGCTGGTGTGCAAGCCGTTATTACGAATGAAATAATGCCGACAAACCATCCGCAAAGATAATTATTATTCAGTTGCATTCATCACCAATCCAAGTGTAATCGCTCACTATAGATTTCTTTTGATGATTTCCATAAAAATCAAAAACCCTGATAGATAAAGGGCTGTTCGAAATCCCCGCCAGTTATCAGGTAGACGAAGAGGATAATCAGCGCCATGCCCGCCGCCCGAAACAGCGGGGGCCACTTCAGAAAGACCAACTCATCCCGCCCGCGATATTGCAAGATGTCTATCAGCAGAGATGCAAACAGGATCGGCACGACCAGGAGCAACCGACGATACCCAATTCCAATATGTGACCAATTCAGCAACGCGCCCCACAGTTCGAACGCGGCGGGCAGTTCCCAACGGAACGGAACCCACGCCAGCACGACGAACGTAAAGACGACGCCCATCCCAAGCCATTGTCTCCAGAGCGGCTGGTTCTGCGGAGGGACGACGGGACGCCATAACGAGGGGATGCGTTCGACGATCTGATACAACCCGTGCAGTCCGCCCCAGACCAGCATGTGCAGGCTGAGTCCGTGCCAGAGACCGCTGACCAGCATCGTCAACATGGGAGGCAGGATGAGGGTTGTCACCTTTTGGAAGGCGGGATTGCCTCGCCTTAGAACACGGCTGACGGGAAAATAGATGTAATCGCGCAGCCATTCGGATAATGTGATGTGCCAACGCTTCCAGAACTCGGTGAAGTTGCGCGAAAAATAAGGGGTCTGAAAATTGGCGGACAGTTCGATCCCGAACAATCCGCTGACCCCGCGCACGATGTCTGTGTACCCCGCGAAGTCATTGTACAGGGCAAAGGCGTAGATCAGCAGCCAGAGGAGCAGTTCGAGCGGGTTATATTTTGCAGGAGATACCAAAACATCCCACAAGATGGAAGCGGTCAAGACATCGGCGATGAGCAGTTTGCGCGTCACACCTACAAAGATCAACGTTATGCTTCGAGCAAGCATTTGATTATCCACGATGCGGGGTCCGGCAAGTTTCGGCAGGAAGGTGCGCGCGCGTTCGATGGGACCCGCGATGAGTTTGGGGAAATAAGCGAGGTACAGGGCAAAATCCAGGAG
>CAYQOF010000123.1:0-9688 GCA_964419035.1 uncultured Anaerolinea sp.
ACCGACCTGCGCGAAAAACTCTTCAATCACATCCTCAGACTCGGTCCCGCCTACACCCGCTCTCAACGCACCGGCGAACTGACCACCGCCGCGGTCGAGGGCATCGAAGCGCTGGACGCGTATTACAGCCAGTACCTGCCGCAACTGGTCATTACCGCGCTCGTCCCCATCAGCATCCTCATCTTTGTTTTTCCGATGGATCTGCTATCGGGATTCATCCTGCTCATCACTGCGCCGTTGATCCCCTTTTTCATGGTGATGATAGGCAAAGGCGCGGAGACCGTCACCAAGCGGCAATACGAGACTCTCTCGCGTTTATCGTCCCATTTCCTCGACAGCCTGCAAGGACTGACCACGCTCAAACTGTTCGGACGTTCCAAATCCCACGCCAGGAACATCGCCAAAGTCAGCGAACAATACCGCGACACCACCCTCGGCGTCTTGCGCATCACATTCCTCTCCGCATTGGCGCTCGAACTGCTGGCAACCCTCAGCACCGCAATCATCGCCGTCGAAATCGGCTTCCGCCTGCTTTACAACGTGATGGAATTCCGCGAAGCCTTCTTCCTGCTCATCCTTGCGCCGGAATTCTACATGCCTTTGCGAATGCTCGGAGCGCGCTTCCACGCGGGCATGTCGGGAACGACCGCAGCGAAGAAGATTTTTGAGATATTGGATACACCCGTCCCAGAGTCAAAAGTCGAAAGTCAAAAGTCACAAATCGGAGACTTGCGACCTTCAACCTTTGACCTTCGACTACATAACCTGTCATTCACCTACCCCGGCGAAGCCACCCCCGCCCTCGAAAACATCAACCTGACGATTCAAACAGGTCAACACATCGCCCTCGTCGGCAGGACAGGCGCGGGCAAATCCACCCTCGTCAGCCTCCTTCTGGGTTTTATCCAACCGACCTCAGGGCAGATCACTTTCCACTTTCCACTTTCCACTCATGACATTTCCTGGGTTCCTCAAAAACCTCACCTCTTCCACGACACGATTGCCAACAACATCAAATTGGGCAAGCCCGAAGCGACACCCGCCGAAATAACCGCCGCCGCCAAAGCCGCGCATCTGCATGACTTCATCGAATCGCTCCCCGACAAATACGAAACCATCATCGGCGAAGGCGGCGCGCGCCTCTCTGGCGGACAAGCCCAACGCCTCGCCTTCGCCCGCGCCTTTCTCAAAGACTCCCCCATCCTCATCCTCGACGAACCCACCTCCAGCCTCGACCCTGAAACCGAGTCCCTGCTCGAAGAATCCACCCGGCGATTGATGCAAGGCAAAACGGTAATCACCATCGCGCACCGCCTCAACACCGTCTTCAAAGCCGATAACATCATCGTCCTCGAAAAGAGTCGCATTATCGAACAAGGCGCGCATAATGAACTCATCAAACAGAACGGCGTGTACGCGGAAATGGTCAATACACACCAAGTAGAAAATGGAAAGTCGAAAGTCAAAAATCAAAAGTCAATCAGTCTCCAGTCTCCAATCTCTAATTCCCCAATCCCCAATCCTCCAATTCTCCCCCGTCAATCGTTAATCGTCAATCGTCAATCGCCAATCCTCCCCCGCCTCCTCTCCTTCCTTACTGGCTCCTGGAACTGGGTCGCCCTCTCCGTGCTCCTCAGCGCGCTCACCATCGGCTCCAGCATCGCGCTCATCGGCGTCTCAGCGTGGATGATCTCCACCGCCGCCACCGTCACCTCTGTCGCCGACCTCGGTGTATCCGTTGTCATGACGCGTCTCTTCGGCATCACCCGCGCCGTCTTCCGTTACCTCGAACGCCTCGTCTCGCACAACGTCACCTTCCGGTTACTCGCCCGTCTGCGCGTCTGGTTTTACGAACGCCTCGAACCTCTCGCTCCCGCCCGCCTGATGGACTACAAATCTGGCGACCTGCTTGCGCGCGTCATCAGCGATGTCGAGACTCTGGAAAGTTTCTACGTCCGCGTCGTCTCGCCCGCGTTGACCGCGGTCGTCATTGGACTCAGCGTATCCCTCTTCTTCGCTTCTTTCTACCCGACAATTGCTTTGGTCCTCATCGGCTTTTTCCTCGCCTTGGGCTTGATCCTATCCATCCTCGCCCAACTCGTCAGCCGCGCGCCTGGACAAAGACTCATCACCCAACGCGCCGAGCTCCACACCCAACTCGTGGACGGGATTCAAGGTCTCGCCGATTTACTCGCCTTCGGCCGCGGAACAGACCGCGCAAAACAAATCGCATCTGTTGGCGATCAATATGGCGCAACCCAAAAACAAATGGCGCTCATCACCGGAGTCCATTCCGCGCTGGTAACGTTGCTCACCAATTTGGGGTTATGGCTCGTATTGTTCCTCGTCATTCCCCAAGTCACCGCAGGGAATATCGAACCCGTGATGCTGGGAACATTTGCCCTGATGACCTTCGCCTCGTTCGAAGCCGTCAATCCCCTGCCCCTCGCCGCACAGATGTGGAACACCTCGCGTGAAGCCGCGAAGAGGCTGTTTGAAGTGGTGAATGCGGAACCAGTGGTGAAAGAGACTGGAGAGAAGAGACTGGAGACTGCCACACCGATCAGTCTCCAATTCTCCAATCTCTCATTCTCTTATCCATCTCAATCCACCCCCGCCCTGCAACAAGTGACCTTTGACCTGCGATATTCGACTTCGCTTGCCATTGTCGGACCCAGCGGCGCGGGGAAAAGCACCATCGCCAATCTGTTGTTCAGATTCTGGGAGTATGAGTCGGGGGAAATCTGTTTGGGCGGAGAATCGCTCAAATTGCTGGATCAGGATGAAGTGAGGAAGAGATTTGCCCTCGTCTCACAGAATAGTTATTTCTTCAACACGTCCATCCGCGAGAACCTGAGAGTTGCGCGTCCATCGGTAAGTGAGGAGAAAATGGAGTCTGCCGCGCGCGCCGCGCAGATTCATGATTTCATTGCGAGCCTGCCCAAAGGATACGACACCCTCATCGGTGAACATGGGTTGCGGCTTTCGGGCGGCGAACGCCAGCGATTGGCGATTGCGCGGGCATTGCTCAAGGATGCGCCCATCCTGATTCTCGACGAACCCACCGCCAACCTCGACCCCATCACCGAGAAACAGGTGCTGGACACCCTGTTTAGAATCATGCGAGGGAAGACCTGCCTGCTGATCACGCACCGCCTGATCGGGCTTGAGAATGTAAACGAAGTTTTGGTGATGGAGAACGGCAGGATCGTCGAGCGAGGCGCCCACGGCAGCCTGCTTGCGGCGAATGGTTTGTACCGCCGCCTGTGGGATTTGCAGAATCAAATCCTTTATGACGCGCCTCTGCAAATCCAATGACCGGGGGACCCGGATCATCCAAAACATGACCTTTGTACGCCCCAAAAAAGAATGACTCTATCAAATTTGACAGCCAGGTCCGGAAATAAGCAAATCATCTTCTTGCACCGACCCGATGAACATGCTATAATGAGCGCACTTCCCCAGTTGCTTTACAGACTTTCCATAATGCGTCATCCGTCTGCACGGCGATTCGACCTGCACGGGTGACGCGCAACACGAATTTGAAAGAAAACCCAACCTCTCCAACAAACTAAGGGACCTTCCCAGTCTGCCTCTTCGACGGCGCTGGCTCGGTTTGCATCTCCATCACGCTTCCACTATCAATGGGAAAAGAAAATATGAAAATACTCGAACTTGAGAACGAACCTCTCTCGAAACTGCGCGCCATGGCGAAGGAACTCAACATTCCCAACGCCAACCGCCTGAAGAAGGAGACGCTCGCCATGATGATCCGCGAGGCTGAAGCGCAGAAGGAAGGCATTGAACTGCGCGGCGGCATTTTGGAGATCATGAGCGAAGGCATCGGTTTCCTGAGAGCCACCAATTATCGCATCAGCGACCAGGACGTGTACGTCTCGCAGGCGCAGCTCCGCAAGCACGACCTGAGGGCAGGCGACCTGATCATCGGTCAGGTACGCCCGCCGCGTGAGAGCGAACGTCATTTCGGACTGTTGAAGGTCGAATCGATCAACGGTCTGGACCCGGAGGATGCCTCACGCCGCCCGGTCTTCGAGAGCCTCACACCGATCTTCCCGGACAAACGCTTCGATCTCGAAACCGACCACGACACGCTTGCCCCGCGCTTGATCAACCTGATCGCACCCATCGGCAGGGGGCAGCGCGGACTGATCGTATCGCCTCCCAAAGCGGGGAAAACCACCATCCTCAAACAGATCGCGAACTCCATCTCGACCAAATATCCTGACGTGCATTTGATCGTGGCGCTCATCGGCGAACGCCCGGAAGAAGTGACCGACATGGATCGCTCGGTGGATGCCGAGGTGGTCGCCTCCACGTTCGACGAACCGGTCACCTCCCACGTGCGGACAGCGGAACTTGCCCTGGAGCGCGCCAGGAGACTGGTGGAGATCGGACGCCACGTGGTAATCTTGATGGACTCGATCACACGCCTGGCGCGCGCGTATAACCTGGTGGTCAACCCGTCCGGGCGCACACTGTCGGGCGGCATGGATCCCTCGGCGTTGTACCCGCCCAAACGTTTCTTCGGCGCGGCGCGCAACATCGAGGAAGGCGGCTCGTTGACCATCATTGCAACCTGCCTGGTGGACACCGGCTCACGTCTCGATGACGTGGTATACGAGGAATTCAAAGGCACCGGGAATATGGAATTGCACCTCTCGCGCAAACTGCAGGAGCGGCGCATCTTCCCCGCCGTGGACATCGAACGTTCGTCCACCCGCCGCGAAGACCTGCTGCTGGGTCCCGATCTGTTGCAGCGCGTCTGGTTGATGCGGCGCATGTACATCCAGATGGTCTCCCCGCAGCCGCAGGGCGCCGGCATGGATGCTGCCGTTGCCACCGAAGCCATCGTCACGCGGCTCGACCGAGCCCGCAACAACCAGGAATTCCTCGAAAACCTTGGAAGAGATTCATAGAATTACCGAATGCAAAAAATCGTTTCATTCATGAAAAAAAACGGCTTCGCCCTCTTCAGCTGGCTGATTACGCTGATCCTTGCGGCGGGAATGATCGGCGGCGCGTTCATGTGGAGACAATCCACAAGAACGGCGCAAGCCCTTGCCCCGATCCCGACAGCCGCGTCAGATGAGAAACCGCCCCAGATCGTGATGCCAGCCCTGGGTGCGGCGGAGGCGGTCGCGTCCATCGAGAGGGACGTCCAGATCAAGACCAATGTCCCTGCCGACAAGCCGCGCTACGAACTTGCCGAGTATCGCGTCTCGCGCGGCGATTCGATCTTTGCGATCGCAGAATCCTTCAAACTCAAACCCGAAACAGTGCTGTGGGCAAATTACGACGTTCTTCAGGATGATCCACACAGCCTCAAGCCGGGTCAGGTGCTGAAGATACCGCCAACGGACGGCATCTATTACCAGTGGAAGGAACAGGATACGCTGGATGGAATTGCCGGGGAATTCAAGGCAAATGTTGACGATGTTCTCAACTATCCCGGCAACGATATTGACCTTGCGTATCCCAAAATCGCATCGGGATCATGGGTGATGATTCCCGGCGGCAAGCGTGAGTTCGTACAATGGCTTGTGCCTACGGTGGCGAGCGGCTCTTCGGGAACCTCGTCTACAAGCCAGAGCATTTGCGCCGGCGGCGCTGTGGGCGGCGGGGGATTCGTATGGCCCGCCGATAACCGCTTCCTCTCCGGCAACGATTACTGGTCCGGGCACCTCGGCATTGACATTGCCGCAGGCGAGGGCGCGCCGGTCTACGCGGCGGATGGCGGCGTGGTCACCATGGCGCAGGGCGGTTACAACTATGGTTACGGCAACGTGATCCAGATAGATCATCGAAACGGCTATTCAACGGTCTACGCCCACTTGAGCGCGATCGGTGTGGGCTTGTGTTCCAACGTGCGCGCAGGTCAATGGATCGGCTCGGCTGGTAATACCGGCAATTCGCAGGGCGCGCACCTGCACTTCGAAGTCCGTCTGAACGGCGGCTTCATCAACCCGTGGTTTGTGCTGCCATAATGAACCAGCAGGAACTTGCCCAACTCCTCTCCGATCTCCCATTGGGTGATGTCAAGCACTTCGATTCCATTGGCTCCACAAACGACGAGGCGCTGGCGTGGGCGTCGAAAGATGCAAAGGACCTTTCGCTTGTGGTGGCGGAGGAACAGACGATGGGTCGCGGACGCTACGATCGTCCATGGATCACGCCGCATGCAACGGCGCTTGCCTTCAGTTTGATCCTGAGACCCTCCGCCCAGGAACGCTCGCATCTTTCCCGGATCGTGGGCTTGACCGCGCTTGCCCTGACAGACTCCTTTCAGAAACTTGGACTCCGCCCGGAGATCAAATGGCCCAACGACATCCTGCTGAACAGCCGGAAAGTGGCGGGCGTACTGATCGAACTGGTATGGAGCGGCGATGAAGTGGCTTGTATCGTGGTTGGAGTGGGAGTCAACATTTTGAAAGGGGCTGTGCCATCCACCGACATACTGCGTTTTCCCTCGACCAGCCTCGAAACCGCGCTGGAGGTCGCGCCTGATCGTTACGCAGTGCTGCGGGATATACTGTCCGCATTCATCGAGCGCCGACCCCTGATCGGCACGGACGCGCTCATGAATGATTGGGGAAAATTGCTTGCTTATCGCGGCAGGCAGGTCCGGGTGGAGATGGGAGGCGACCAGACCGTCCAGGGAAATCTCCTCGGGCTGGGCTCCGATGGAAGCCTGCGGATACGCACCGAGGATGGCAAATCCGTGACAGTACGATTCGGAGATGTGCGCCTGCGTCCATTCGCATGATATACTTTTTCATTGAGGCAAAACATGTTTGACAATCTACGCGACTCTGCTGATGCATTCTACGAAGAGGAACCGAACGAACTTTATAAAGAGCCTGCCCCGCAAACCTATTCCCCCGCGCCTGCGCAGAAGAGGAGCGGGAGGCGGTTCCTCGGCATGACCGCGATGCAACGGTTCATCCTTTCGCTGATGATCCTGTTCACGGTATGCATCCTCGGCACATTCGCCATGTTCGTTCTCGGCAGAATGTCGTTGTTCTAAAATCCACTGTTCGTTTTATGCGATGAAAAAAGGACGGGCGCCTGCCCGTCCTTTTTTATTTAGATCAACTGCGGCTGCGGCTCTGCCTTCTCATCGCCGTTCATTTCCGCCCCTGCTTTTTTCAGATCCTCCGCGGCGATGCGCGCCACAGAGGCGACACTATCGCCGGGCTGCGGCTTGATGAGGTGCACGCCCTTCGTGGCGCGTCCCGCCTGTTTGACGGTCTTGTTCTTGATGCGGATCGCGACGCCGTTGGAGGTGATGATCGTCAGGTCATCGTCCTTTTGCACGACGCGCGCCGAGACGATCTTCCCGATCTCTTTCAACGCCTTATGGTCAATGGTGGCGATGCCGCCGGTGGCGCGTCCCTTCGGTGAATACTCTTTCAGCGGGGTCTGTTTTCCATACCCGCCGCTTGTTACAACAAGCAGTGAGCCGTCTTTTTCGACGACATCCATGCTGGTCACCGCGTCGCCCTTCTTAAGGCGGATCGCCTGCACGCCCGCGGCTTGACGTCCCATGGCGCGGACCTTGGTCTCGCTGAAACGAAGCGCCTGCCCGTTTTCGGTCACGAAGATGACCTCGTCCTTGCCGCTCGTCACGCGCGCCCAGCCGAGTTGGTCGCCCTCCTCAAGGGTCATGGCGATCAAGCCCGAGGGTCGGACGGAGGCGAATTCCTCCATCACCACGCGCTTGACCCTGCCGCGCACGGTCGCGAGGATGCAATATCCATGCGCGGAAAAATCCGAAACCGCGATGGCGGCGGTCACGCGTTCATTGACATCCAGCGCAAGCACGTTGACCAGCGGGATGCCCTTCGCAGTTCGATCCGCATCGGGGATTTGATAGACCTTCTCACTATAGACTTTGCCGCGATCGGTGAAAAAGAGCATCGAATCCAGGCTTCGGGCGGGGATGAGCATGACAACCTCATCCTCCTCCTTGGTGGTGTGACCCATCACCCCGCGCCCGCCGCGGCTTTGCGAACGGAACGCGGAGGCGGCGACGCGCTTGATGTACCCGCGCTCGGTGAGGCTGATGAGAACCGCCTCATCCTGCACGAGGTCGGCTTCGCTGAGTTCCTCCGAGGCTTCCGCAGCGATGCGCGTGCGGCGTTCGTCGCCATATTTTTCGGCGAGTTCGCGCAGGTCGTCCTGGATGAGCGAGAGAATCTTTTTGGGGTTGGCAAGCAGGTCTTCGAGGTATGCAATCTGTTCCGCGACCTGCCTGTGTTCCTCCTCGATCTTCCAGCGTTCGAGGGCGGCAAGCCTGCGCAACTGCATGTCGAGGATCGCCTGCGCCTGTATCTCGGTCAACTTGAAACGCTTGACCAGATTTATCTTGGCAGCGTCGGCATCCTCTGATTCTCGAATGGTCTTGATGACCGCATCCAGGTTGGCAAGCGCGATCAGATAACCATCGAGGATGTGCTGCCGGGCGCGGGCTTTTGCCAGATCGAAGTTCGTGCGGCGGACGATCACGGTCTGGCGATGTTCGATGAAGATCTGCAATGAGCGTTTGAGCGGCAGGGTGCGCGGTTCGCCGCGCCCGCTTTCATCGGCGACAAGCGCGAGCATTTGCGCGCCAAAGGTGGTCTGCAGGGATGTGTACTTGTAAAGTTGGTTGAGCACTTTTCTCGGCTGGGCGCCGCGTTTGAGTTCGATCACGATGCTCATGCCGCGCCGGTCCGATTCGTCGCGCAGGTCCGAGATCTGGTCTATCTTGTCTTCGCGCACGAGTTCCGCGATGCGCTCGATCAGGGTCGTCTTGTTGACCTGATACGGGATCTCCGTGATCACGATCTCATGACGTCCGTTCTTGCCCTCCTCGATGTGCGCCATGCCGCGCACGACGATGCGTCCCTTGCCCGTGCCATACGTCGAGACGATCCCTTCGCGCCCCACGATGATGCCGCCTGTCGGGAAATCAGGTCCCTGGACGTATTTCATCAATTCCTCGACGGAGACATCGTCCATCCTGTCGTAGTTGTCAATCAGGAAGATGATCGCGTCCGTCAGTTCGCGCAGGTTATGCGGCGGGATGTTGGTTGCCATGCCGACCGCGATGCCGGACGTGCCGTTGAGCAGCATGTTCGGCGCGCGTGACGGCAGGACCAACGGCTCCTCGAGCGAGTCATCGAAGTTGGGTCCGAAGTCCACCGTATCCTTGTCAATATCGGCGAGCAATTCCTCGGCAAGCCGGTGGAGGCGGGCTTCCGTATAGCGCATCGCGGCGGGCGCGTCGCCGTCAATCGAACCGAAGTTCCCCTGCCCATCCACGAGCAAATAGCGCATCGAGAAATCCTGCGCCATACGCGCCATGGTCTCATAGACCGCCGAATCGCCGTGCGGGTGGAACTTTCCCAACACTTCACCCACAATACGGGCGGATTTTTTGTAAGCCGAATTCGAACGCAATCCGAGTTCCTGCATCGCATACAAAATGCGGCGGTGGACAGGTTTCAACCCATCGCGGGCATCCGGCAGGGCGCGCGCCACGATCACGCTCATGGCGTAATCGAGGTATGCGTCGCGCATCTGCGAATCAATGTCTACCTGCCGGATGTTGCCTGCCAAAACGTTATCTTCTGCCATTCTTTTCTCTCGAAATGGGGTACTGGCATAAAAAAGACACGAAGGACGA
>CAYQOF010000124.1:0-9642 GCA_964419035.1 uncultured Anaerolinea sp.
ATAGGAATCCTGCAGCCATTCGAGCTCGGCCGCGACATTTTCGGGCGAGCGCGAGTTGTAGCGTTGTCCCCAGATCGGCTTGGCGCACCAGTTGCAATGATACGGACAGCCGCGCGTTGTCACCATGTTCATCGAAAAGTAGCCGTGACGCTTCAACCAAATCAAGCGATACTTTTCGACATCCACCAAATCCCACGCGGGGAAGGGGAGTTTGTCGAGGTGGGTGATGTCGGGGCGGCGGGATGTGTGGAGAATTGGGGAATTGGAGGATTGGAGATTGGAGACTGGAGACTGATAGGCGAGACCCAGAATGGATTCAAAACCCGCGTCTTCCTTCCCTTCAATTTGGTTCAGCAATTCAAGGAGCGTTTCCTCCCCTTCGCCGAGGATGCAGTAGTCCGCGCCGTGAGCAAGATAATCTGCGTAATAGTCAGTGATATCCGCGCCGCACAGGATGACTGTGCATCCGCGCGACTTTGCCATGTGGATCATTTTGAACGCGGCTTCGCGCATCCGAAGCAGGCACATCTTGGAAAGATAATTGAAATTATCTTCATAGAGGATGGCATATTGCGGATTGTGCTGATCGAGGGCGACCGCCCATTCCTCCTCCGACTCTGCCAGCATCGCATCGAACAACGCGACCTCGTATCCATGCTGGCGCAGGTAACTCGCGGCGTATAACGTCCCCAGCGGCGGATAGGGCTGCATGGCTTCCCACAGTTTCGGGTCGAAGCGCAGGTAGTAGGATTGACCGAGGAGGATTTGGGTCATGATGTTATTTCGTCATTGCGAGCCCGAGCGGTAGCGAGTGGCGAAGCAATCTCCGACACAGTGGCGGGGATTGCTTCGTCGGGATTTCGGTGCTGTCGCACCTCAACCCTTCTCGCAATGACGTGTAATCTTTCTTGAAGCGCCTCGCGCGTCCATTTGCGATGGTGATGAAAATTTCCCTGACAAACCTCGGCGGTGAAGATGGTCTCCTCGCCGAAGCCCTCCTGTTTGGAGAAGCGCGCGATCTTGCGGGTCATTTCCCAGCGTTCGAATTTGTCGCCGAGTTTGTTGCGCAAAATTAATTCCGTCATTGCGAGGAGCGAACGGAGTGAGCGACGAAGCAATCCCCCAGACAATGTTGGAGATTGCTTCGTTTCGCTCCGCTTCACTCGCAACACTTGCACCGCACTGCGTTCGGCGCAGTGCAGGTGTGACGGGAGGGCATTCGGCAGAAACTCCTCCGCCCATGGATTGGCTTTCATCAACTGGCGATACACGTTCATTCCTGTAATTGGAATCATCTGAACCAACTCTCTAGCCGAATACAAGTCATGCAATCCCCATTCCAACGCGGATTCAGAGACGATGAGATTGGGACAAAGGGTGTGATCGAAGAGGCGCGCGAAGCGATTGAACAACAGGGCAAAAGCGCGCGCCGTCCACACTCTTCCTTTTGTTGTAACGAGCATGTAATCGAAATCCGCGTTCTTGGAGACGTTCATCACCGCCAGGGATCCGGTCAGCGCGACCATGCGGACAAACGGCAGGGAGCCGAGTACGCGTCCGTATTTCAGGGCGATGGGCAGGAGTTGTTTGGAGCGCGCCTCGCGTTCTCTGCGAGTGTGTACGATTTCCTCCCGATTGGGCAGGGTAAAATAATCCACGATGCGCTTGAGATACGCATCCTCTTCCAAAGCCTGTTGAACTTCTCCCATCGAGGCTTTCACTCCCACAAGGTACCGATGGATTTCCGGCGCGGTCAACGGAGTATCGAAGATATCCGAATAAGCGACCGTCTGTAAGATTGCCTGCGATAAACCATTCAGAGAGTTATTGCGCACGTAAAATCCGTTCCAGTAAAATCAGCCGTACTATTTTATAGAACCAAGAACGTCCCGAAGGCTTGTCCTGAGCCTGCCGAAGGGTTCTCGTGAAGCAGGCTTGGTTTTCCTCCCAATCCTTCGGGACGGTGCTTGAAGACGATATGGAACTATACAACGCGTAAAAGGTTCTGTCAAACCATCTCATGCACCTGGCGATCGTCAGTCCGTTTCCCCCAGCCATTACGGGTATTGGACAATATGGGTATCACGTCACGCGCGCGCTGGCGCATTGCGGCGCGTTCTCGCGCATCACGGTTTTGGCGGGGTCGCAGGTCAACGGTGGGACGCCGAATCATCTCGGGGCGGCGGAAATCGAATATCGCTGGGCGCCAGGTCAATGGAAAGCGCGGACAGCCATTTTGTCACGCGTGAAGCGTTTGAGTCCAGATTTGGTCTGGTTCAATCTGGGCGCGTCCGTCTTCGGCAGGTCGCCGTGGATGAACGCCTCGGGCTGGCTCACGCCGATGCTGACGCGCGGATTGGGAATCGCGACGGTCGTCACGCTGCACGAGTTGGTCGAACTCGCTGACCTGCGCGCGTTGAAGGCGCCAGGCGGGGCGTTTGCCGCGTGGGGCGCGCGGCTGTTGACCGACATCGCCACGCAAGCCGACGTGACGTGCCTGACGATGCGCCACTACGCGGACCGGCTGACGGCGCGCGGCGTGGAGTGCGCCTACATTCCCATCGGCGCGTATCACGAGCCTGAACTGCTGAGCGAATCGGATTCGCAGGAGTTGTTGTTTTTCACCACGCTCGCGCCGTTCAAAGGCTTGGAGTTGTTACTCGATGCGTTTCATGTATTGCGTGAGGAATATCCGCGTTTGCGCTTGACCATCGCGGGCGCAGACCACACGCGCTTCCCGAGCTACGCGCGTGAGTTGAAAGAGCGCTCGAACGGCGGCGGAGGCGTGCAATGGCTGGGCGAGATTCCCGAAGAACATGTGATGCAATTATTTCGCCGCGTGCAGATCGTGGTGCTGCCTTACGCGGCTTCGACGGGTTCATCGTCTGTGTTGTATCAAGCCGCAACGTGGGGACGCGCGGTCGTCGCATCCGACCTGGGCGAGATTCGGAAATTGGTTCACGAAAATGATTTACAGATTACATTCTTCAAAAACGGGGATGTCGAAAGTTTGTGCCACGCGATTCGCGCCTTGCTTGATTCGCCTGAAAAACGACGTGAACAGGCAGGGTATAACTTCCGCTCCATTCAGCGCACCCGTCCCGCAGCGACCTGCCTGAAATATATCCAGGCGTTCAACCGCGCCCTCGAAATACACCGCAGTCCAAATCGGATTCGAATCCCGCGCATGGAGTATGAGCCTTCATGATCCCCCGCCGCGTCTGGCTGGCTGTGGTTATCGCCTTTCTGGGTCATGGGTTGTTCATCCTTGCTGCGCGCTATCGCCTGAGTTACGACGCGTACACCCACATGCTCTTTGCGAACCATTACGCGGAGAACTGGTTCTCGTTGTGGGAGACGCGCTGGTACGCGGGTTTTACCGTTGTCTCCTATCCGCCTCTGACGCATCAACTTGTCGCATTGTTCGTTCCCCTCCTCGGTTTCGATAAAGCCTTCGCGCTCATCCTTTGGGCGGTCACATCACTGTATCCAATAGGCGTTTACGCATTTTGTCGAATCTTCACGGGCAAAACCTCTGCCGCGTACGCCGCGCTCGCCTCCGCGCTTCTTTTGCCCATCTATGTCACCGCGCACATCTTCGGTCAACTGCCGTTTCTGGCGGGAACACTCATGGCATTGTTCAGCGCGGCGAGCCTCAATCGTTACCTGCGCGAAGGCGGCGTTCACAATTTTCTCCTCACGGTTTCGCTGTACACGACCACGATGGCGTTGCATCACGCCGTGTTGATGGTGCATCCGTTTCTCATCCTCGCAGTCATCATCAACAACCTTTTGAACCACGGAGACACGAAGACACGGAGATTTAATTTTCTCAGTGTCTCTGTGTCTCCGTGGTTTGTTATGCGCTTTCTCCTCTTTGCCATCACCGTAGCCTTCACATCCATTCTCGTCATCTTTCCCTTTTGGGGATGGGGCGCGGACCAGGCGATGCAAACGCCTATTGACCATCTTTCGCGCCACAACTTCCTCGCCAGTCCGCTTGCGCTCGCCATCTTTTTCTTCCCGATGTACGGGCTTCTCATCGCGGTCATCCCGTTCCTCCTCCGCAGGTGGCATCCGCGCTTCCTCGGTTTGCGCGCCGCATTCCTCGTTCTCTTCCTCCTCGGTCTCGGCGGCACGACCCCGCTCCCGCGCTTGCTCTTCGGCGCTTCGTGGGAATGGCTGACGTACGACCGTTTCGCGTTCTGGGCGTGCCTGACGCTGACTCCGTTCTTTGGGATTCTTTTCATTCGGATGAAGGCAAAACTCCGCTTCAGGACTCAGCCGTTGCCTGCTCCGCTCCGAAGAAACTTAATCCCAACCCTGACCTTTTCCCTCTTCGCCGCCACCTCGCTCGGAGCCTGGTTCACGCCCTGCTTCCTGCAACTCCAACCCGACCCGATTGACATGCGTCCCATCGTGGACTTTCTGAATGAAGGGAATCGTTCACAATATCGCTACGTCACCTTCGGCTTCGGCGACCAGTTCGCTTATTTGAATCTCCTCACCGAAGCCACGACGATTGACGGAAGTTACCACACCGCGCGGACGATCCCCGAACTGCGCGAAAGCGGCATCGGTCAAATTGACACCGTTTACTGGGCGCTCAAAGGGATTCCCGCCATCGAACCAATCCTGCGCGCATCGGGCGAGTACGGCGTCCGCTGGGGATTTGTCAACCCTAAAACCGTCGAACCTGAGCCATTGCGATGGGGTATTGTCCACCGTAGTCCGTTCGTGCCGTTGCTCGAAGAACTCGGTTGGGTGAAAATCAAGACGCTCGAAAATCGAATCGTCGTGTACGAGAATCCCAACGCGATCATTCCTGCGCCATCCATGCCGCCGCAAACGCCGCCCGTCACATCATTTGCCTGGGGAGTTTTCCCACTGCTCTCGCTGGTCACAACGCTCTCGTTGAGTGCGCTCCGCCTTGCACCCATCCAAGCCGGAAAAGCCCTGCGCCGTATCCATGCTTTCCTCGTTGGTTTCATTCCATTAAGTCTGTGCTTCTGGTATTTTCAACCCATGGCGGATTTTCCTCACGACCGCGTCTACTTCACCTACACCCACGCCCTCTTCTTCGTCGCAGATGCGTTCATTATTCTTGCAGTCATTCTTTGGCTGTCGGTAAAAATTGCTCGTTCGTCCGCCATCTTTCCCACCTGCACCTGCGTGCGGTGTAAGTATCTTTCATCTTTCCCTGCAATATCCCGTTTCATCCTTCATCCTTTATCTTTCATCCTTCTGCTATTTCTTCTCTCCTCCCTCACCCTCCTCTGGTCTCGCGACTGGCGCGCCTCCCTCTACATCTCCCTCCACCTCTGGCTGGTTTTCCTCCTCATCCTCTCCCTCCGCGAATGGACTGCCTCGTGGAAATCTGTTTTATACGGCTTATGCGCGGCGTTGACCGTGCAACTCATCGCGGGATTCATCGGCTTTGGCTTGCAATCCACGACATTCCTCGAACCTCTAAAAATGACTTTTCCCGGCGCGCTCGACCCATCCATTCGCGGCGCGAGTGTGGTGCAACTGGCAGATGGATTACGCGTTCTCCGCGCCTACGGGACATTGCCTCATCCCAACATCCTGGGCGGATTCGCCTTGCTCTCTTTACTTGGACCTGTCGGCTTATATTTTGCTGGCGAAAAGCCAAACTATGCCGCGCTGGTTTTATTCAGCCTCGGGGTCATTCTCGTCGGCTTGACGTTTTCCCGCGCGGCGTGGCTGGGACTGCTCGCTTTCATATTTCTGTTGATTCTAAAATCAAAATTCCTCGACAGAAAACGATTATTTCTGCTCGTCTCGACTTTTGCGTTGACCGCGTTCCTCACACTGTATCCGCTCCGTGATTTGGTCTTTACCCGCCTCAGCAATGCACCTGTGGCGACTGAGCAATTGTCCGCTTTTGGGCGTTCGTGGCTGACCGGGCAAGCCTTGACCATGATTCGCCAGCATCCGTTCACGGGAGTTGGAGTCGGTTCCTTCGTCATCGAACTGTCCACGTATGCAGTCGAGGGCGCGCTCATCGAACCCGTTCATAACCTATTCCTGCTCGTTGGCGCGGAGTTGGGAATTATTGGTTGGATATTTCTTGCCGGCTTGTTTGTTGCAATCGCAATTACCATCTTCAAAGCCGAAACGCCGCAGGCAATTCTTGTCAGCGGCGCAATTGCGGGACTGGGCGTCATCAGTCTCTTCGACCATTATCTCTGGAGCCTCACCCCAGGGCGGATGATGCTCGCGCTTGCCCTCGGTCTCTGGGCGGGACAGGTTGCCAATGACGCGTGAAATCGTCGTCAACGGACGTTTCCTTTCGCGCCGCGTCACGGGCGTGGAGAGACATGGGCGTGAGATCCTCAAATTGATCGGAGCCGGTTGTCGGGTGGAAGGGACGCGTCTCAACGGTGTCGCAGGTCACGCGTGGGAGCAGTTTATTTTGCCAGCGAAATTGACTCGCAACTCCGTCCTGTGGTCGCCTGCCAACACAGGCCCGTTGCTTGTCCGCGAACAGGCGTTGACCCTCCACGACCTGAGTCCGCTGGAACACCCGGAATGGTTCAACAGAAGTTTCGCAATGTGGTACCGTTTGTTTTTGCCGATATTGGCAAAGCGCGTGCGGGTGATTTTCGCGCCGTCGGATACTGTAAAGCGAAAAGTGATGGAGCGGTTTGGAATCGAGAACATTGTTGTGGCGCCGAACGGCGTGGAGTCTTCCGTGTTTCACCCCGAAGCAAAACAGACGATGCGAGGCTTGCCGAAAAAATACGTCCTGTTCGTCGGTTCGTTGCAGCCGCGCAAAAATTTGAGTTTATTGCTGAATGTCTGGAATGAACTTGAAAAGGAATTTACCGACACGCGGCTTCTCATTGCTGGAGAGTCGGGCAGTGTCTTTCGCAATATGAAGTTTGCAACAGGTGAACGCGTGCGGTTTCTCGGCTACGTCCCTGATGATGCCTTGCCAGGTCTATATGCCAATGCCGAGTGCTTTGTGCTCCCCTCGTTCGATGAAGGCTTCGGTCTGCCTGCCCTCGAAGCGATGGCATGTGGCACGCCTGTCATTGTTTCGGATGGCGGCGCGTTGGAGGAGGTCATTGGTCCCGCAGGGATGCTTCGCGATAATTCGGGATTGATATTTCGCTTAACAGAGCCGTGCGATTTGGCAAACAAGTTGAAGGAATGTTTATCGAGTTCCAGTTTGCGTTTATCGTTGAGAGAAAAGGGATTGGCGCGCGCAAAGCAATTTTCATGGCAAACGACGGCTGAGTTGATATGGAGTAAATTGAATGAATGAGGCAGTTTTCTGCTTTCTGGAATCCAATCGCGTCGGGCGGAGGGGATGCTCCTGAGCGAAGACGAAGGAGCATCCCCTCCGCTCAGCGCGATAAGTAGTTGTAATGATGAACTCTGAACCGCGTGTCGCATTTGTCATAGACGCGTTACCCTCGCTGGGCGGCGGCGAGAAGGTCTTGTTCACCGCGCTGGAGGCATATCCTCAGGCGGATATTTTCACGCTCGTTTACAACGAAGAGGTATTCAAACACACACCGCTCGCCAATAAAAAGGTCAACACGTCGTTTATCAATTTGCTTCCGCTGGCGCATTCGCATCATCGCGGGTTTCTGCCGCTCATGCCAGCCGCCATCGAGCGCTTCGATTTGCGCGGCTGCGATTTCATCGTGTGTTTCAGTTACGCGGTGGCGCATGGCGTGACCAACTTCAACAGCGCGCGGCACGTCTCGTACACGTACACGCCCATGCGCTATGCGTGGACCGGCCTCAACCTCGACGGGACGCACAAGCGCAAGAACATTCTCCTCGATGGATTCATGCGCGCCTTCCGTTCATGGGATAAAAGAGCCGCTTCGCGCGTCCATCAATTTGCCGCGATCTCCCGGTCCGTTTCCCAGCGGATAGCGGACGCGTATCAACGCGACTCCGTGATCATTTATCCGCCTGTGGAGGTGGAGCGATTTCAGCCGTGTTCGCAACGCGGTGATTTCTACATCACGGTTACGAGGCTTGTTCCGCATAAACGAGTTGAATTGCTCGTTAAGGCATTTACGCGATTGAAACTTCCACTCCTTGTGATCGGCGAGGGATCTGAACTGCCGCGTCTGAAAGAGATGGCAGGTCCGAACATCAAATTCCTGGGTTATGTCCCCGATGAGCAGGTGGTGGAGTTGATGGGCAGGGCGCGCGGCTTCGTCTGCGCGGCGGAGGAGGATTTCGGCATTGCCATCGTCGAGGCGCAGGCGGCGGAGTGTCCCGTTATCGCATTCCGCGCGGGAGGCGCGCGGGAAACGGTTCAGGAGGGAGTCACAGGCTTGTTTTTCGAGGAGCAGGACGCGGGGAGTCTGATCGAGGCAGTCCAGCGATTCGAACGCGTGCGCGGGCAGTTCGACGTCGAGGAATTGATCCAAAACGCGCAGAGATTCAACAAGTCCCGCTTCATCGAGGAGTTCCGGGGATTTGTCCAGGGGAGGGATTAGGCGCTTAGAGCGCCCATAACGACAAAACTTTGTGGATATGAATACACAGCGATACCAATCATCTGAAACAAGTTACACAGTTCGGTTTGCATATTTGCATAATGGAGATCAACCTGACTTTGATATTTTGGTTTGGGTCCGCGTCTTGGTTTTCCTGCTCCTGCGAGGACCGGCTTGAGCACCTTGTCTCTCAAGATGAGCAAGGCAGCCATATTCTGCACGCCTTCGGGAACAGGTTCATAACGCCGCGAGTTGTCTGTTTTGCGCGCCAAGTTCTTGCCGCGCAACTTTTCAAGTCGTAAGCAGCTTGGCGAGGGGTGTAATCACGAAGGGCGCCGTTCTGTACTTTATCTGCCAGGTCAGCACATCGAAAACCTTGGGGAGCGGCAGCCAGACTGATGATGGCTTCGAGAACGGCTCGTATCCTGGGTTGATTGACGTTCACCCCCCCGACGCGGGTGTGGCCGACTTGGGAAGGTGTGTGCCAATTGTCCAAGGCTGTCATTCGAGAGGGAAGTCAAATCCAGACGGCGCAGGGCATTCAAGAAACGGTTCAAGATTTCTTTCAGGCGCAAGACGATCTCGGAGAACTTGGGCAGCGAGCGGCCGCAATGCAGTTCTTTGGTATTGTGAACAACGATCTCGATGCGCAGCCGGGGCTGGCTGTATGTTTCCATGCTTGTCCTGCTGGTCACTGGAACTCACTTGATGTTCATTGATGAAGTCCATCTGGGTTTCATGAATTTCGGCAACCTGTGGGGCATCGTGATGCCGGTAAAACACATCCTGCCTGCTGGAATGGTCGGAATGGGGTTTTGGTACAATTTCATCCTGCGCGTTGGTCCGTTGATGAGTTCGAATACGGGAGCCGCGCAGGCGATCGAACGTTTCCGCTGGCGCGTCAATGCGATGGCGGTTTGCGGGGTTCTGGTTTTGCTGTTGACGGCGCTCGCGCGGGCGGAATAAAGGATGAAAATCTTTTTCATGTATCGAATGTCAGGGATTCTCCCATCCAAATGGAAGGGTATTTTGTTGCCTGGCGCGGGATGAAAAACTCCCCCGTCGCTGGGAGAGTTATGACGCTCAAACGATCAGGTCATTGTACGTTCGTTTTCGGTCTCAGCGCCGTGTAGAGCAGATACGCGCCGCCCAG
>CAYQOF010000125.1:0-9460 GCA_964419035.1 uncultured Anaerolinea sp.
TTCGACATCTGGCTCCACCGCGACTACACAAAATACGCACAGGCGGTCGGGAGTTCGTCCATGACGCTGGTCACATGGCAGCCTTCCGATCAGATGAAATTATTTGTACGCAAGGACGTGGCTTCACAGATCTGGAACTACGGGGTCGGACCCTCGGAAGCGCCCGCCGCATCTGACCCCTACGAGGCTGGCGCCGTTATGATAGCCGCGGACCAAATCTTTGGCGGCGACCGTTACCCGTCCGGGCTGAACGCGCCGCGTTCCATTGCGGTTGGACTCCAGGCAGACCTTTACGTCGCCGACTCGCGCAACCACCGCATCCTGCACATCGCCTCGGATGGAAGCCTGCTCCATCAAGCGGGAACCTTCGCCGATGTCTTCACCGGCGACGCGCCCTTGGGAACATTCAACGAACCCTGGGGTATTGCAGTAGGTCCCGACGGTTCGGTATACGTCAGCGACACGTGGAACCACCGCATCCAAAAATTCACGCGGGATTTGACCCCGGTCAAAACGTGGGGGCAATATGGTCAGCCATCACCGGAACAGCCCGATTCCACCAGTTCGTTCTGGGGACCGCGCGGCATTGCGGTGGATGGGCGCGGGAACGTGCTCGTGGCGGACACCGGCAACAAACGCATTGCGGTCTTCGACAGCAACGGCAATTACGTAACGGAGTTCGGGTCGGCAGGTTTGGACCCCGGTCAATTCGATGAGCCGGTTGGGATTGCCATCGCGCCGAGCGGAACCGTATATATTACAGACACGTGGAACCAGCGCGTTCAGGCATTCATCCCAAGCGAAGACGGCACATTCTACCTTCCCCTCCTGCAATGGGATGTGAACGGCTGGTTCGGTCAATCGCTGGATAACAAACCATTCGTCGCGGTGGATGCGAACGAAAATGTCTTCGTCACCGACCCTGAAGGGTACCGTGTGATCGAATTTACATCGAACGGTGCATTCGTGCGCACCTGGGGGGATTACGGAAGCGGACCGGCAGAGATCGGGCTTGCCGCGGGGATCACAGTGGACCGCCTCGGTTTTATCTGGGTTACAGACGCGGGCAACAACCGCATTCTGAGATACAAACTCCCCTAAAGAGAACGGTTGGGGTATATCGGTCGTCCCGCAGATTTTCCACACATCTGCGGGACGTTTTCAATCGCCAGCAATCTGTCCGTCAAGCCGATGCCGCCGGGACCGGCATGGGTCACAGACCCGATTGCCGCCATGAAATCAGCCTGGGCTTGCGCTGTATACATCAGGACGGGGTTGATGGCATACGGCGCGAGTCCATTGGAAGCGCGCAGTGCATTGACCGCGTTGATCAAGTCGTGCGGTGATATGGCGGAAGCAGGTACGCGGGCTGGTTCCGCCTATGACCTGGAAGGCAGCGCCAGCAGGATCAATACTACAAGAGCCAATGCAGCAACAAGGTGCATGAACCGTCTGGACATGAGATCATTATACTGCCCTCATTTTTTGAGCAGGTTTATCTCATCCACTGTAAGTTCGCGCCGCCTGCCCGGCTTCAGATTTCCGATTTTGATACACCCTATCGCCGCGCGAACAAGCCGCAGTGTCGGCAAGCCAACTGCGGCAGTCATGTGACGGATTTGCCGCTTTTTGCCCTCACGTAATTTGATCTCAAGCCACGCGGTGGGACCGTGGGGAGTGACAGGCTTGGGTCGCGGAGGCAGGTTTGGGCTGGGAATGAGGCGGACCTTGCAGGGCAGAGTCCGATAATCCTTGAGTTGAATGCCGTCCTCGAGTTGAGTCAATTTCTCCTGAGTCGGCTCACCCTCCACCATCACCCAGTATGTTTTTTCGATATGGCGCTTTGGGTCGGTCAACCGCCGGATGAGCGCGCCGTCATCGGTAAGAAGCAACAAGCCTTCGCTGTCGCGGTCCAGCCGCCCCGCCGCGTAGACGTTCGGCACGTCAATGTATCGTTTGAGCGCGGGATGACCCGTGCCTTCGTCAGTGAATTGTGAAAGCACACCATAAGGCTTGTTAAAGAGTATGTAACGCATAGCCGCAAAATGGGATTATAATTCGCAAGTTGTTTCAAATATAAAAACAGGAGGACGGCATGGGCAAGGTAAATCCGCAAGACCGCAGGTTTTCACTGGGCGGTTCGAGAGACGCCGACCTGGAAGGAATTGACGACAATCTTTTCGATGTGTTCACGGACGAGGAAAAACTCGCGAATGCGCAAAAAGATTTTCCGAAATACGACTGGTTCACATCATTCACGGTCAAGCCAAAGCCTGGGAAACAAGCAGGAACGCCAACCTACACACTCAAGTTCGACAAGCCCGCTTCAGGAACCGTGTACTATTACATGAACGGGCAGGTGTTCGTACTGACCCAGTCCGACGCTGAGGACAAAGGAAACAAGAAAAGAGTTAAGGTAACGCTTTCGGTGGATGATCCGCCGGTTGGCGTTGGTTGATATCCTGCTGTCCCTGAGCGGCGCGCCATACCTCCCAGATGGTGAGCCGCCAGGGAACATTTTCGATATACATTTGGCGCATCTCCTCATCGTGGATCTTGGAGACCTGCGCCTCCAGGAATCCAATCGCCTCGAGAAGCAGGTTTTTTGTACGCGGGTCGTCTTTTGTTTTCAACGCCCGATAACAGGCAAGATAAATACGCAGAGGCTCCTCCACGCCTTCGAGCGTTCCGCCGTTCGACAAATGCGCGAGTATCCTTTCCGTATGTTCGAGGGCAGAAGCCTGATCGCTCATCAGTAACGCGGCGTTTATCAAGCCTGCCACAGGCTCCATCACCAGGCTTGGCTGTCCCAATTCCTCCCGAATGGCGATGGAGCGCAGAAAAACATCCTGTGCCTGTGCCAATTCACCCAGCATCAACAGCGCATATCCCTCATATAGCAGCGACCACGCCTCGCCGGAACGCTCGCCGGACTTTACCGACATTTCACGCGCGGAGCGCGCATATCCAAGGGATTCCCGCGCCCTGCCCTGCACGCCCGCGATCGCGCCCAGATTGATGAGCGCGTAGGTCTCGTTGTAAAGATTTCTCACCTCGCGCGCGATCACGAGGGACCGTTCATAATAGGATTTTGCCAGGGTGAAGTCGCCCAGCATCCCTGCCGCCCAGCCCAGATTTGTCAGAACGACACCTTGCACATATCTGTCGCCGAATTTATGGGCAATTTCATAAGCCTGTTCATAGTAATCCAAAGCGGAGGGATAATCATGCTGGACATAGCCGGCTGAGTTCCCCAGATTGTTCAGGCACTTTAGTTCGAGCCTGGGATCGCTGACCTCCCGCGCGATCGCCGCTGCCCTGTCGAAAAATTGCCGGCCAACTGCCGGGTCGCTGCGCTCGAGGGCGATCAATCCCATGGCGTTGTAGATATGTCCCTCCTGCGCGCGCTGGCTCGACATCTGGGCAAGTTCCAGTCCCTTCCGCGCAATGTGCATGGCGGAGTCCAGTTTTCCCTGACGCAATAAACCAAGCGACCAGACCACATATACATCCAGTTCCGCGCCTGCATCCCCAGCCGCCTCGTTCAACTCGACCGCGCGTTCAGCGCGCGCGATCATGGCAGGGTAGTCGCCGATGGAAAAGTAATAGCGGGCAAGAAGCGTCTCGACCATGGAAGCGCGTCTGTCATCAGTCAATTGCCGCGCCAGTTTTTCCAGCGAATCGAGATCATTCAACTGCAAAGCCCTGTCGCCAACATGGGCATATACTGCCGCGCGCTCGGCAAGCAGTTCGAACTGCGCCACGAGATCATCGAAGGGCGTAAATGCCAGAGCATGCGTAAAATATTCCGCCGCCTGGCTGTTTTGGAAGAGGCTGGCTGACTCGCGACCGGCGAGCAGGTAATATTTTTGCGCCTGCGGGCGAAGGTCAGCGCGCTCGGCATGATAGGCAAGTTCTGCGAAATGGGGCTTGAGATCGCTGGCATATAATCGTTCCATTGCCTGCACTGCAACGGCATGAAGTTCCTGCCGTCTCGCCCGCATTTGCATGGAGTATGCCGCGTCGCGCAGAAGCCCGTGCGAAAAGATATAACGCAGGGCATCGAGAGGCGCCCAGATGGCGGCTTTCTCCGCTTCGGCGATATATGCCCGGGAACGTTCGCCATCCTGCGACATTTCCAGGAGCGCGCGAATCTCGAATTCGCGCCCAAGCACGGAGGCGGTTTGCACCACATCCCTGACTTCACGCGTGAGTTGGTCCAGCCTGGCGATCAGGATGGAGCGTATATCGCCGGGCACAAAGGCTTCGCGCAACCGTTTGACATACATCCACCCCTCGGCGCTCATTTCGAGCAGGGACTCCTCCTGCAAATAACGGATGATCTGTTCGACGAAATAGGGATTCCCTTCCGAACGCTGTGACAATAGGGAAACCAGGTCAGGCGCAACAATACCGCCCAGCGCGATCTCGGCGAGGTGATGCACCGACTCCGGCGGCAGCCCGGCGAGGTCCATGCGGGAATCCACAAGTTCGGCGTCCAGTGTTTCGATTGGACCGAGCGGACGCGACGTGATAAGGATCGCGATGGGGTAAGACTGGCTGCCTGCCAGCATGGCGCGTCTCAAGCGCGGCAGAAAATTGATCGACTCCTCATCGGTAAAGTGCAGGTCTTCGAGCAACAAAACCACCGGCTGGCGCAGGCACTCCGCCTTGAACAGGGCGATCAAAGCCAGCAACGTATTGTTATGGCGTCCCTCCGCGTCCAACCGTTCGTACAGGGAGCCCGGGATGTGAATATCCAGCAGCGCGGCAAGGACGGACCGAACACGTTCGAGTTCGCTCTTCAGGTCAGGGTCCGACAGTGAGCCGAGCAGGTCATCCAGCCGGGTATCGAACGCCGCCTTGCGCTCCTCAGTGGAAGAATCATAAGGGATGCCAAAATAGCGCAGGAGCCAGCCGCGCAACGGATTGAACGATTTGCGCAGGATCTGGTCGGACTGGCAGACCGCCCACAACACCCGGCGCCCCTGCAGGTGCGTCGAGGAGATGAATTCGTGTGCGAGACGCCCCTTGCCGATCCCAGCGTCGCCGACGACCAGATGAACCCCTGCAAATTCCCCCCGCCACAACGGTTCGAGCAGAGCGGCAAGCCTGGCAAGTTCCGCATCCCTGCCAACCATTTCACCAAGATAAATGGCGCCGGACTCGCGCTTGCGCCCGCGCAGAACATTGACCTTTTGCTCCGCGGCAAATCCCTTGAACTGCTGTGAACCGATATATTCGATGTCGAAACGGGCGGATACCCGGCGCGCGATGCGCTCATCAACCCAGATCTCTCCATCGGGGGCGTTCACCATGAAACGCGACGCCAGATTCACCCCCCAGCCGTAACAGGTGTAATCCTCGCACAATTCGCTTCCCAGATAACCCGCATGGGCAATGTAATAGGTCACACCCGCGGTGACGGGAAAATCCACGCTCGACTGCAGTTCGAGGACGAAGTTCAAGGCGCGCCCAATGTCGTTTTCGTACGCGACCGGCGCGCCCCACAACAACAGCATGTTGCAGCCCTTGTCGCCGTAATCGAGCCGCGTGAGCAAGCCGCCATATTTCCTCCTCAGGTTGAAGACTGCGCGGATGAATTCGTCCAACTGGTCGTCGGATAATTCCGGAATGCGCACGAAAAGGTTGACGATCTGGCGAAACTCGCCGCGCACATCATGCACGATCACCTCTTCCGGCATGAAGACGCGCGCGGCGTCAAGGTTGATGGGCGGGAAGAAACAAGGGATGGGACCCGGCGGTTCGACGCGGAACCTGCCAAATCGGTGGAAGGAAGCGAGAGGGCGCGTACGGATCGAATCCTTGAGGAGTTCATTCATCGCGTCGGTCAGAACGATCTCGCCCGCGTTCGCGCGATGCTCTGCATTCGCACAGCCGTCCACCACGGAGCCGCGAAAATAATAGGTCGCCTGATCGCCGTCGTCCGAACGCAGTATGCGCCACGCAACGGAGCCGACCGCCAGACCGATCTTGACCGTAAATGAAAATCTGCCGTAAGCGGTCTGGCGCACGGGATTTTCGTTGAGCCGCTGCTGAATGATCGAAGCCGAAGCCAGGGCGCGCAGGGCAGTACTCTTTTCATCTCCCTCGACAGGAAATAGAGCCATGATCCCATCGCCCGCAAAACTGACGATCTTTCCTCCGTATTCGAAGATGCTTTCCACCAGGGGATCGAACACGCCGTGCATCAGACCCGCAAGCACCTCCGCGCCGTGCTGTCCATGCTGCATGAGCGTATCAGTCATGGAGGAGAAGCCCGACAGGTCGAGGAACATCCCTGCCGCAGGAAACTCCCCCCTGTAACGTCCCGCGCTGTAATTTTCAAGAACGAGTTCAGGAACCACGCGATGCATTGGTCAAATTTTAGCATGTATAATCATCCCATGCAAAGAGACTCGTACCAGATCAGGATCTGCAAGGCGTGCGGGTTGCGGTATCCGCTGACGCAGGGACATTCATTCGGGCGGCGATGCCCCGTTTGCATGGGAGAGACCCGCGTCGTTCTCAGCCGCGAACTGGCGCTCGAAACCAGGCGGAATCACCCCGGCACATTTCACGGCAAATGGGCGGTCATCATGGATAACATCCGCTCGGCGTGGAACGCCGGCTCCATCCTGCGCAGCGCGGATGGATTCGGATTCGCGCACGCGTTCCTGTGCGGAATCACGCCCACGCCTGAGAACGAAGCCGTGAGGAAAACATCGCTCGGCGCGGAGGATTTGGTCACATGGTCCTACCATAAGGACGCAGTGAAACTCGCCAGGGGAATAAAGAAGGAAGGCTGGAAGATCTTCGCGCTGGAGGAGCACGAAAAGGCAATCGCGATCAACGAAGCGTCGTCTGACAGGCTGAAACCTGCATCATCCGCAACGGACGCGGCGCTGATCGTCGGCAACGAAATCACAGGCATTGATCCTGAATTGCTGGAGTTTTGCGATGAGATCTTTTTCATCCCCATGCGCGGGCAAAAGAAATCTTTCAACGCGGCGATCGCGTTCGGCATCGCGGCGTACGCCCTGTCCGCAGGGCAATTGTGATATGATATTGCCAAACCAACCCAGTGAGAGGAGACTACCATGGCTATTCAGCTGATTGTTCCCGTTAATGGACCCATTACGCAGTTGTTCGGAAAGAATCCCGACTTTTACAAACAATGGGGCTACCCCGGGCACAACGGGGTTGACTACGGCATACCGAACGGCACACCCATCAAAGCAGCGGCGGCAGGAACGGTGGCGCAGGTGGCATTCGAGAACGGCGGCTACGGGAACTACGTCCGGCTCAGCCACGTGGACGGATCTACAACCTATAGCACTTATTATGCCCACCTCGCCAGCGCCTCGGTTTCCCCCGGTCAAAAACTCAATGCAGGCGATGTGATGGGTCTCAGCAACAACACCGGGGCGAGCACCGGTCCGCACCTGCATTTTGGGTTGAAAATCCCGGGGCAGAATCCCGCCTACAAGGATTATGTGGATCCCATGCCGTACTTCTCGGGCGCGGTCACTGCGCCAGGCACAGGCGTCCCAACGCCGACTGCCGAAGGAATACCCCTCCCCAGCCTGCAATTCGAGGTGGATTTTCAAACCCTCAACGTGCGCAACGGACCAGGCGTGGAATATTCCATCGTTGGGCAGTTGAGCAAAGGCGCAAAGATCACCGGCAAGCGGCTTTCCTCCAGAAGCGTATGGATCGAGTTCGAACCCGGCAAATGGTGCGCAATCATGTTCGAAGGGACCATCTATTTGAAGATCGTGTAACAAGGCTCCACCTGTCCCTCTCTCCCCAATCACACCCGCCGTCCCGCAGGCAGTTTGGATTCGTTCCAACATACCTGCGGGACGTTTTGAACGATGCAAGCAGGAAAATCAATCGAGCGGCGTGGGCGTATCGGGTTCAGGCGTTTCGGTCGGAGGAACCGGGGTATCCGTCGGCGTGACAGGCGTATCGGTGGGTGTGTCGGTGGGAGGAACGGGGGACGAGGTGAACGCAGGCGTGACGGTTGGAATATCCGTCAACGTTGGGGCAAGAGTGGGAATGTTTGTGGGCGTGAATGTTTTCGTCGGTGACAATATGATAACAAACGTCGGCTCCAGGGGATCGGGCGAGGGAGTCGGCTGGAAGATCGTCCCAGCCACAGAGATGGGTGGCGAAGCAAGCGGCAACGGAAAGGGAGTGAACACCAGGATCACCGACCCGCCAGTGGATGGAATGGCGAAGGTGGGGGTTGCCTGGGCAACCGCGGTTGGAGGAGCGGCAATACTGCCGGGCAGCATCGTCAACAACGCCGCGACCGTGCTCATGTTGGGAACCGTGTTCTCCTCCGTGCTTCGCAGTTGAATATCCAGCGGGGTGGGCGGACTCGGGTTGAAAAACGCCATCGCATAGATCAACCATCCCATGCCAAGGCAGAGGACAGCCGCCAGAAGGGCTTGCAAGGGGACTATGAATTCCTTTTGCTTCATTCTTTTCGCTCTACGTCACCGTGCGAAGTATTATCTCATATTTATCCTGACCAAAAGGCTCAAAGCCCAAAGTTGAATCCGTGTCCATTGATCCACCGAACGGGCTCACTGCACGAACCCAAACAGGCTGGCGACCAGCCTGATCGGAGGAACCGACTCCAAGCCGATTCCCTGTTGGATCTGCATCCTGCATGCCGCGCCGCTGGAGGCAGCCAGCCATTCACCGCCGCCAGATTTCTGCTTCCTCAAGGCCGGAAACAACTTCAACTCCCCCACCTTCATCGAGAGTTCATAATGCTCGGATTCATAGCCGAAGGTTCCCGCCATGCCGCAGCAACCCGTATCCAGCTCTTCCACTTCACAGCCGCAAGCGCGCAACAGGGCAGCAGTGGCTTGCGAGCCAACGGGCAGTCCATCGGGGGAAAGCCCCTCGGCGCGGTGATGGCAGTGGGGTTGGAATATTATCTTCCTTTTTTGTGTTGAATTATTTTGTGTATTGGGTGAAAGTGTAATTTTGGCTACGCGCAGTCTATTGAATTCGTCAGACCGCAACAGGAATTCGTCCAGCAGCCAGGCTTTCGAGACGCGTGAGGCGATCTCATCCCGGCGCGCTGGAAGCAGGTCAGCGTAGTCGTGCTTGAAAGCGTAGATTTCCGGCGGCTCGATCCCGACGATGACCGCTTCACGCGCCGGGTCAATCTGATCCAGCGCATCCAACACTTTCCCGGCGTGACGCTTCGCCGCGTCGAGCATCCCTTTCGACATCAGCATCGCGCCCGCGCCGACGACAGGCAGAACGTGAACCTGATAACCGCACGCGGACAGGATGCTGATTGCTGCGTGTTCCGTTTCGGGTTCGATGAAATGCGCAAAGGGATCGGAAAGAAGGATTATTTTTTCTCCGTGTCCTCGTGTCTCCGTGGCTGGAACCTTTCCTCGCTGATTCGTAAATTTCGGAAAAGGACGATGCG
>CAYQOF010000126.1:0-9389 GCA_964419035.1 uncultured Anaerolinea sp.
GACAGCGGGCAAGATTTTACCACACAATTTCGCGCCCTCCGCGCGCAAGAATCACCCGAAAGACTTAACAAGTTGTAATATCCGCTCCCGCTAAAATGAGTATAATTTAAGTATGAGTAACTGGGTCGGCAAAACCCTGGGCAAGGTTCACATTGACTCACTGCTTGCGCGCGGGGGAATGGCGGAAGTGTATCTGGGCACGCATACCACCCTGCAACGCGAGGTGGCTGTCAAGATACTTCGCAACAACTACGATGAGAATCCGGACTCGCTGGTGCGATTCCAGCGTGAAGCGCGCGTGGTCGCCAAACTTCGCCACCCGAATATCGTGCAGGTCTTCGATTTCGACTCGGTGGACAACCACCCATACCTGATAATGGAATATATCAAGGGTCCGTCGTTATCGAGGTACCTGTATGCCCTGTATAACAAAAAGAAACGGCTTGGTCTTTCGGTCGTTGTGCGGTTATTGGACGCCCTGGCAAGCGCCCTCCAATATGCCCACGCCAGCGGGGTGATCCATCGCGACATAAAACCTGGCAACATCCTCCTCACTTCCCGCTCGAGCCAGATCGTGGTTGACAATCCGCTCCCCGAAGACTTCGAGCCGGTCCTGACCGATTTTGGTCTGGTCCGTTTCCTTGATTCGAGCCGCCATACGACAGCCGGGCAGATCGCCGGCACCCCGGCTTACATGAGTCCCGAACAGGCGCGCGGTGAACTCACCGACGAACGAACGGATGTCTACTCGCTCGGCATCGTCATTTACGAAATCCTGGCAGGACATCTTCCCTTCGATGGGGAGACCACGATGAGCATCCTGCTCAAACACATCAACGATCCCCCGCCGCCGATCCCCGATCTTCCTCCCCTCCTGCAAATGGTGCTGGACCGCGCCCTCGCCAAGAACGTGAATGACCGCTTCCAGACGCCGACCGAATTCGCGAAGGCATTCAGCAACGCCGTGGAAGGGAGGTTGGATCGCTCCACCGTCCAATTTCCTGCGCCGGTCGCTGCCGCATCAAAAGCCATCCCCCGCAAGGCATTGCGTTGGGGGACGGCGGCGCTGGCTTTGGTCACAGTGGTCGCGCTGGGCGCGGTATCCTTCCTGAGAGGTTCCTCCCTTCCCGTCGAAACTGAAACATCCACGCCGACTCCTTCCACGACAAATACGGTCACCGAACCTGCGGCATCCCTTCCATTAGGATCCACCGCCTTTCTACGTTTTGAGGACGGACTTGCCATCGCCGATCAGGTTTTGCTGATCGCGCAGGCATTGCCTGCCCCGCCGCCGGGCAGTCAGTTCGAGGTCTGGCTGATTGACAGCAATGCCGACAACGAGAATGGCGGGGGAGGGCGCCGCAGTCTGGGTATATTGACGGTGGATGCGAACGGCAAAGGGAGTCTGACCATGACAGATGAGCAGGGACTGAACCTGATCGCGCTTTACGATAAAGTCGAAGTCACCGTTGAACCCGACCCGGATGCGGATCCCGACATTCCCGGCCTGGTTGCGTATTCCTTCACCCTGCCGGCAGGAGGGCTGGTGCACGTCCGTCATCTTCTGTCTTCATCCCCCAACACACCCGCGGAGATCGCCCTGATCCAGGGACTTCATACCAACATCAAGGCGGTGGATGAAACAGCACGCGCCATGCTGGATGCATACGAACGCGGCGATGGACCCGCCATCCGACAATTCGCCGAATCCCTTATGAACCTTCTCGCAGGGAATCAAAACCCGGATTACAGGGATTGGAACGGGAACGGGCAAATCTCGAATGCGGGCGATGGCTTTGGACTTTTACTCAACGGCAACAACCTGGGTTATATACAGGCGGTTTACTCGGAAGCCGATTATGCCGCCAATACCGCCGGCGCCACACAAAAAATGATCGTTCACGGGGAGGATGTCAAGACCTGCGTCCAGAATCTGGCGTCATGGGTGCCGCAATTGCACGACCGTCTTTCGACGATCCTCACAGCAGAAGCCGGTTTTGATCTGCGGCAGCCGATCCGCGATCTGGTCATGTTTGCCGGTTACACACTCAATGGCGTTGACAGCAATGGCAATGGAGAGATCGAGCCGATCCCCGGAGAATGCGGGGCAAACTCCGCCTATGAATTCGCCTATTACATGGCGGACATGCCCTTGCTGCCTGTTGGTTCGTTGTTCATCACCGGAACCCCTCCCACTCCCACGATGGCCGGGTCATCCTCCAATGTCACTCGTACACCCACGCAGGATTCAGGTGGTTCGGGCGGTTCGGGCGGATCTACAAATCCAACCAGGGTTCCTCCAGGTCAGGGGGGAGTCCCCCCTGGTCAGGAGGATAAGACACCCAAACCTCCCCCCAAAGATAACAAGCCATAAGTGGGTGGCTGCACACCCCTGCCTGACATCGCTGCTCTTGCCCCAACACACCCTCCGTTTCAATACGTCACAGACTGAAAACGGCTATTGCCGTATTTGCATCATGAAAAAGCAAGAATCATTTAGCGCCGTCCAATGATCGAAATCCGCCCCATCGCACCGGAAGAAATTCCCCAGGCGAAACGTCTGATTTTTACGGTGGCGCACGAATTGTTCCGGGAAACAATCCCACTCGAAGAGTCCATTGCCAAACATATAGCGCTCGGAAAACTTGCGGAAATGGACGACATTCAACGAAACTATTTCGACAATGGCGGCACGTTCCTCGTCATGTTCAGGGACAGCCGTATGATCGGCACAGGCGCCATCCGCCGCCTGGAAGAGGGCGTCTGTGAACTGAAACGCCTGTGGTTGTTGACCGAATATCACGGGCAGGGATTGGGTTATCGTTTGATGAAGGAATTGATTGCGCTCGCGCGCAGGATGGGATACCGCATCATGCGTCTGGAAACGGATCCGGTCGTGCAAGCCCGCGCGCTGGGATTTTACAAAAGGATGGGATTTCGCGAAATTCCGCGTTATGGCGACGACCCGGACGATATCGGGATGGAATTGCCGTTGCAGTGACAGCCTCTGCCGCCCCGCTTTTTTCGCGCCTCTGGCGGACTTGCCAAAATCTCCTGCGTTTCCTTGCTCCGCCTCCGTTGGCGGTATCCTTTTCTTGAGTTTTTTCAGTGCAGTCACAGATTTACGAAGATTTTTTCCCTGTTTTCCCACTCCTTTGCGCTCCTTTGTGTCCTTCGTGGTAAATATTTAAACACTCTCTTAGCGATTGACGCGGGACGAAGTAAAATTGACCCGGAGGACAACATGACACTTCATTCCGAAATCTTCGAACAGCCCGAGAGACTCGCTGCCCTGCTCGAGAATCAGAAACAGACCGCGCTCGATATTGCGAACGCCATTCGATCACGGGACATCCAATATGCGTTCCTCGCGGCGCGCGGCACGTCGGACAATGCAGGCAGGTATGCAAATTATCTCTGGGGCGCTCACAATCAACTGCCGATGGCATTGGCTACGCCTTCGCTGTTCACGTATTACCAAAGCCCGCCGCGTTTGCGGAACGCGCTCGTTGTCGGTGTTTCGCAATCGGGTCAGTCGCCCGATATCGTCAGCGTGCTGGAGGAGGGACGCAGGCAGAACTGTCTCACGCTTGCCATCACCAACGCGCCCGACTCTCCGCTTGCCAGAGCCGCCGATTTCATCCTCGATATTCAGGCGGGTCCCGAAAAAGCCGTCGCCGCCACCAAGACCTATACGACCGAACTCATGGCGATTGCCATGCTCTCCGCCGCGCTCGGCAATTCAGAGGCATGGTGGAACGAACTCGCCTCGGTTTCCAAATGGGCGGAGCAGGCGCTCGCGCTCGATGAAAAGATCGCGCAAATGGCGCAGCGTTATCGTTACATGAACCAGTGCGTGGCGCTGGGGCGCGGTTTCAACTACGCCACCGCCTTCGAATGGGCGCTCAAACTCAAGGAACTGACCTACATCATCGCCGAGCCGTATTCCTCCGCCGACTTCCAGCACGGACCCATTGCGATGGTCGAAGGCGGATTCCCAGTGCTGGCGATTGCGCCCAAAGGCAAAGTGCACAGCTCGATGAGGGATATGTTGACGCGTTTACGAAAAGATAAAGATGCGGAACTCGTCGTCATTTCGGATGATGCGGATACGCTGGCGCTGGCTCAATCCCCGATCCCACTCCCGCCTCAGATTCCCGAATGGCTGACTCCGCTGGTGGGCATCCTCCCCGCCCAATTATTCGCCTGCCACCTGACCCGGGTCAAGGGATATGACACTGAAAAGCCGCGCAACATCACGAAAGTGACGGAGACGCATTGACTCGCGCCGAGTGGAGTGGCGCAAGGCGCCACGAAGACGAAGCGGAAATTCCTAAAAGTAATCTCCTCGCCGTGCCGGGGATTGCTTCACTTCGTTCGCAATGACGTTATCCGACCCGCTTCGACATCAAAATATCCGGCTTGCCTCGTCCATTTGCGTCAGGGACAACGCCTGTGATCGCGTATCCCATTTTTTGATAGAACTCGAACGGATGTCCCTTCAGGTTGCGGATGTTCCGAATCTTCTCCCACGTATTCTCATACAGGTCAACGTTCGATAACGAAGTCATGTCATCTTCGTCATCCGTGCCGAGCGTAATGGTGAGTCCGCTCCGCAAACGGACTTGTTCCTCGAAATCCTCAACCAATGCGCGGCCGGTGCCTTTACCCTGCATGTTTGGCTGCACCGCGAGCGGATGCAATTCCCACACATGACCGTCATACTGCGGAATCCCGCCGATGATGCCGAGCAGGTTTCCATCGTCGTCCACTGCGAATCTGCATATCCGTTCAGCTTCGAACATCTCGCGTATTTCCTCCAATCCCTCTTCAAGCGTTTTCCATGAATCGGGCCAATGTTCACTGAATGCGTCTACAAGTAGTTGCGCGGCTTGATGGATGAGGCGTTCGTCGGCGCGCGTTGGGGAGATGATGTTCATTTTGGAATGACCAGGCGTCGGCTGAGTAATGAAGCGCACGTCATCCAGGTGCGGGCGCGAGATGGTGCGCAGACGAATGAGTATCTCCGCAACGTTCACACTCGCAGGGGTCCACGTGGATCGTCACATCTGCCAGCGCGGGCATGGCATGGAAGAGGTCGTGCCGCACCTTCTCCGCGATCTTGTGACTGTCGCAGGTGAGCATCTGGCAATCCACGATGATGTGCAGTTCGGCGCGCTGGCGATGTCCCACCCAGCGGACAGCGACATCGTGGATATCCATCACATTTATTGTTTGTGAGGCGATCTTCGTGATCGTTTCGGTGACCTTCGGTTCGACCGCGTCCATGACGCGGTAATACATGTCGCGCGCCGAGTTCCAGACGATGACGAGAATGGCGGCTCCGATCCCCAAGCCGACGATTGGATCGAGCAACGGATAACCGAGCCACACCCCAACCGCTCCCGCCAAAACAGCCAGCGAGGTGAAGCCGTCCGCGTGGGCGTGATTGCCGTCCGCGACCAGCGCGGCGGAACCGATCTGTTTTCCGATGCGGATGCGAAACAGAGCGACAAATTCGTTGCCCAGAAAACCGATCACACCCGCGACAGCCACCCATCCTATGTTTGTGATCGGCTGGGGGTCCATGATCTTGAGGATGGACTGACGGATCGCCTCGACGGCGGTGAACAGGATCATCAGCACGATGATGACGCCGGCGATGTCTTCGGCGCGGCCATATCCGTAGGTGTAACGCGAATTGCGGGCGCGGCGCGAGAGGGTGAACGCCAGTCCCAATGGGATGGCGGTGAGCGCGTCGGAAAAGTTGTGGATGGTATCGGCGAGCAGGGCAACGCTTCCGCTAATGGCGACGATGATCGCCTGGAACGCGGCGGTGAGGAGCAACGCAACCAGCGAAACCTTCACCGCATGGATGCCGCGGTCGGTGGCGAGGGCTGGATCTAGCGCGGCGACCTGATAGCCGTGATCGTGCGGCGTGAAGGTATGCTGGAACCATTCGACGATGGGATTCGATGAATGTGTGTGTTCGTGATCGTGATTGTGATTGTGTTCCATGATTACCTCTACTTCTGGTCAATGTCATTGCGAGCGTTCTTTGCGAAGCAATCTCCTGTTTTACAGAATTTTCCCGTTCAAGATGAAATTGTCCAAGAGGAGATTGCTTCGCCGCCAAAAGATCACTGGCGGCTCGCAATGACAACATCAATTCCAAAACTGCGGAAGATATTCCTTGTAACTGGTCAGATAATCGTCCAGTATTTTTCTTGCAGTATCCATGTCCGTAATGACAGGGTCGAGCAACAGACATTGCAATGCCTTTTCGGGCGAGCCTTCCACTGCCGCGTCCACGCAGAGTTGGGCGACGGTAATCTCCCTGCGGCAAAGTTCGGCTATCGGTTCGGGCAATGCGCCCACGTGAACGGGATGAATCCCCGCGCCGTTGACGTGCACCGGTGTTTCGACAGTCGCGCCCATTGGCAAACTGGTAATTTGCCCCATATTCGGAAGATTCGCCGCGAGGTGATAATGATTCCCTGCGCCCGCGACGTTCTCGATCATTTCGAGCGCGCCTTCGGAGTCTGTATCGAGCAAACCTTCGATGGTCGCCTCATTGTCCGCCATTGCGTTCAAACGATGCAGTTCGAACTCGCGCACATTCGCGAACAGTTCCCAATCATACAAACGGATGTTGTATTTCTCCCAGGGTTTTGTCTGCGGATCGCTCATCCACGGGAGGTATTCGCACAGGTGCGTATCGCCGGGGACGGGGAACAAGCCAAAGGCTGAGAAAACGTCCCTGGTGAGCGGCTCGAATTTCGGGTCCAGTTCGAAGAAGCGTTTTCTGAAGAGCGGGTAAAGATCCTCGCCGGTGCGCCGGTCATGGATGGAAAGAATCCATGTGAAGTGATTCAATCCCGCGGCGCGAATATCCACGCGCGGGACGATCTGTTCGCGCACGCGATGCTGAAGCGGATGCTGATCCACGGCGGCGTGCATGCCTGTGAGTCCCTCGGGCAACTCGATGTCGAGGTCCTTTGCGAGCGCCACTCCAACCATGCCATATCCCGCATAAATTTGATGGCACAACCCGACCGACTTGATTTTGCTGTGACGGTTGACCGCATCGCAAATGCGGATCATCGGGTTGGTGAAGTTGACGAACCACGCCTCGGGGCAAGCCTGCTCCATATCGCGTGCGATCTGCATAATGGGACCGATATTGCGGATTGCGTGGGCAAATCCTCCAGGGCCTCCGTTCTCTGCATAGGGTTGTCGCACGCCGTATTTGAGAGGAATTTCGAAGTCCTTTTTCCAGAGGTTTTCGCGCGCGCCGACCTCGATGGCGTTGACGACGAACTGTGAGCCTGCGAGCGCCTCATGATGATGTGAATGAGCGGTTATGTTCATTTCCGACTGCCATTCACGATTAAGGCGCTCAGCCAGGCGATGGACGATATCCAGGCTTTCGGCGTTTCTGTCCACGAGGGCAAGCGTGGAGCCGCGCAACTTTTTCGAACGCATGATGGCGGACAATGTGTTTTCCCCGAACGATGCCGAGCCTGCGCCGATGACTGTGATCCTGGTGGGGAGGGGCATTTGTTTTCCTTCGAGGGTTCCTTCGCTCAGAGCAGGGTTGACGCGGATGATGAGATTGTCCTTCGTCTGCGTGGTGCCGCGGCGCCGCTCCGCTCGGGACGAAATGGTTTTACGAAAGTATACACCGTCGTTTTGGGAACGGTTCGATATCCGTTCCCCCACTGGGCATATTCTGAATCCCGGCTGCCATGAAGCAACTTCTTCGGTCAGGTAGCGTAAATGAATTATACTTTTTGAGAAACTCGAAAGGATTCCTTATGCAATACCTTCGTCAAAAATAAGTAAGTAGGGCTTCTTGTAGTAAAGTTGAGTTCACCACAAACCAACGACTACAGGGAGCCCATGATGAACATTTTAGCACTTTTACAATGTATACAGCCTGAACTTTCGAAAACCGATCTACGGCGGATGGGACGGATCGTCCAGGCGATGTTGAGCATGAGCGGTCGCGTGACGATTGACACGCGTCCGATACGCAGCCTGGCCGGGGACGCGATCTTAACGGGATCCGTCTATGAGACTTTGCTCGAGGCTCGGGAGCGCAAACCAGACGTCCCCGTAGTCCTGAAGCGCACGTCCGATTTCGTCTTCGTCCGTTATATCGGTCATCCCGATTTGCAGGTCAACCGTCCGTTTCTCGAGGAGTGGGGAGGTTATTTTTCGTCTCAAATGAAGGAGGGCGCGGACGTGTATGTGTTCTGCCATTCGCCGGATAATCTCGCCGCTCCGTATCTTTGCAGGGAACTTCATCAGCGCGTGGCGAAGGGTGTGAACATTCCGCCGCTGCCGTGGGAGGATGTCAAACCTGATATCTCCGAACAGCCCAGTTTGTTCTGATCGCTACTTTCTTCTTACATCCAGTATCGCGATCTTGGTCGAATGATTGAACGGACCTGGATCGGTGATCGGCTTGCCAATGATGTTATAGCCGATGAAATCATCAGGGACAGGAATCAATTCTCTAATTCTCAAATATCCATCTTCACACAATTTCTCGAGAGTTCTTATGTATTCCCTGCCACTGATGTAAAGCGCGTTGTTGATTGCAATCAAATATCCACCATCATTGATGAGCGGGCGCACCTTGTTGATGAGCCGCGCACTCTCGTTGACCAGATCCACTGTTCCCCTGGATGTTGTCGAGAAGAAGGGAGGGTCGAGGATGACACAATCGAAGGTTTGTTTGGCGCTTTTGAAGCGGGCAACGGCGGGGTAAAAATCCGCAACAACGAAGTCCTGCCTTTGAATGGGGAAGCCGTTGAGCGTGTACGAGGTTTTGGCAAGGTTCAGGAATTGGCGGTTGCGATCCGTTTGCACGACGCGGCTGGCTCCTCCACCCGCCATCGCCGCTACGCCCAGACTGCCTGTGTAAGCGAATGTGTTGAGCACGGATTTGCCGCGCATGTTTTCGATAAGCCATTGCCGCAGGCTGCGCGTATCGAGGTAGAAACTCGCATCCTGGTGCATGGTCAGGTCGATGGCGTACCTGATGCCGTGCTCTTTGATTTTGGCGTCCAGCCGGTCGCCAAAGAGGAGTTGTCCGCGTTTTTCGGCTGTCTCGAGCGTTGTGGCAGGGTCCTGGGATTGGGCGTTACGCGTTTTGACAATCCCTGCGCGCAGCCAGTTTAGTGCAGTTCTCACATGATCGGAGATTTCGCGAACAGTATTTTCGTTTGGTTCTTCCGCGTAATCATGGATGACCAATGTGCGTCCGTACACGTCAATTACAAGGTCGGGGCAGCCTTCGTAAAATCCGTTGAAGAGGCGGAAGGCTGTATCATGACGCTCGTCGAACAGGTGGGAGCGGGAGGCGATGGCTTTTTCGAGCA
>CAYQOF010000127.1:0-9304 GCA_964419035.1 uncultured Anaerolinea sp.
TGAACACGGTCAAGACGCATATACGGAATATTCTGGCGAAACTACAAGTGTCCACGCGACGCGAGGCGGCGAAGGCGGCGAAGAACAAGGGGTTGGTGTAGAAATTGGAACTAATTCTTCCTAAAAAAGAGTGATTGCCAAATCACTCTTTTTTCATTCCTGACGCGGGAGGGGGAGGGATTCGATTGCACCGTGTTTTCCAGTACGCTTGAAGAAATCTTGTTTGACATTTCACATACCTGTTATGGAAAAGCATCGCGTATTGCTTGTATGCTCACAACATCTTTTCGGCGAGAGCATGGAAACGATTCTGCGCGCCGAAGCGGATGTGGAGTTGGTCGGTCCGTGGGGTTTGGAGGAGGGGATTTGCTCGAGAATAACAGAGGCAATCCCCGATGTAGTCCTGATCGTGGACAACGATTCACAAAGCGAGGCGGGCGGGAATCTGACATCCGCCATCATGGAGGCGCATCCCAATCTTCCCATCATCCGCGCAAGACTGACCGAGAACGTGGTGCGCGTCTACTGGACCCATATCCTGCCTGCGCGCGGCGCTGACCTCGTCGAACTCATTCGGAACCTGCCCAGTGAAATCCTGTGGGGCAGGAACAAAAACGATGAGTCACATCCCAAACCCTAATGGAGTTCGCCATGCCCAAATTTTCACGACGTGATTTTCTCAAACTGTCCATAGCCGCCGGGGGCGCCGGTCTGGTTCTTCTGCAAAATCAGCGGATGGCGTTTCTGCAAACCATCCCTGAAATAACCAATCCGCTCGATTATTACCCTAATCGCGATTGGGAGAAAGCGTATCGCAACCTGTACGAGACCGATTCCAGTTTCACCTTTCTGTGCGCGCCGAACGATACGCACAACTGCCTGCTCAAGGCGTTGGTGCGGAACGGTCAGGTGGTGCGGATCGAGCCCAGTTATCGTTATCACGAGGCGACCGATGGCTTCGGCAACAGCCCGTCGGCGCGTTGGGAGCCGCGCGCCTGCCAGAAAGGTCTGGCGCTTGTGCGGCGCTTCTATGGCGACCGCCGCGTCAAGGGCGCGTTCATTCGCAAGGGCTGGCTTGAGTGGGCAAAAGCAGGTTTCCCGCGCGAAGCCAACGGTCTGCCCAATTCGAGGTATCTCAATCGCGGCAAGGATGAATTTGTGAAGGTGGCATGGGACGAAGCCTTCGAGTTGGTTGCACGCGCCCAGTTGAATATCGCCCAAACCTATAGCGGACCCGAAGGCTCTGAACTCCTGAAACAACAGAACTACGATGAAGCCATGATCGCCACGTTGAAAGAGGCGGGGACGCGCACGCTCAAGTTCCGCGGCGGCATGCCTTTCCTCGGCGCGACGCGCATCATCGGGCTGTATCGTTACGGGAATATGATGGGACTGCTCGACGATCACATCCGCAAGGTCGGTCCCGACAAAGCCTTCGGGGGGCGCGGCTGGGATAATTACGCCTGGCACACCGATCTGCCGCCGGGTCATCCCATGGTGACGGGTCAGCAGACCGTGGACTTCGACCTCTTCGCGTCGGAGAATGCCAGCCTCATCACCCTTTGGGGCATGAACTGGATCTCGACAAAAATGCCCGACGGTCACTGGCTGACCGAGGCGCGCCTGCGCGGCAGCAAAGTCATCACCATCGCGCCGGAATATCAATCCACTTCGAATAAGGCAGACGAAGTGATCGTGATCCGCCCCGGCACGGACTCGGCGCTGGCACTTGGCTTGGCGCATGTCATTATCAAAGAGAAGACATACGACGCGAAATACGTCAAGAATTTCACCGACCTGCCGCTCCTGGTACGGATGGATACGCTCAAACTGCTTGGCGCGGCGGATATCACACCGAATTATCAATCCGCGGAATTGACCAACGCGATTCACGTGATGACGCCCGAGGAACGCCCCGACCCGAACTTCAACCAGCCGACTCAGTACGTCCGCCAGGAATTACGCGAGAAGTGGGGTGACTTCGTGGTGTGGGATTCGCAGGCAAACCAGCCTGTGGTCATCACGCGCGATCAGGTTGGTGAACACTTTACGAAACTGGGCATCGAACCGGCGCTGGAAGGCGAATTCACGGTAACGACAGTGGACGGCGCGGAAGTCAAAGTTCGACCGTTGTTTGCGCTCATCAGAGATTACCTGAACGAGTTCGATCCGCAAAATGTCAAGAAGATGACCTGGGCGCCGGTGGAGGCAATCGAGAGTCTTGCCCGTCAGACCGCCGCCAATCCCGCCGCCACCCTGATCACGCACGGCATGGGACCGAATCATTTCTTCAACGCGGATTTGAAGGACCGCGCCCTATTCCTCGTCGCCGCGCTCACCAATAACATCGGGCATCTGGGGGGCACGCCCGGATCATACGCCGGCAACTACCGCGTCGCGTTGTTCAACGGTTTGCCGTTGTACATCACTGAAGACCCGTTCAACATCGCGCTCGACCCGGAGGAAACCCCCAAAACAAAGAGTTACCTAAGTTATGAGTCTGCTCATTACTTCTCCTATGGCGACCGTCCGTTGCGGGTGGGCAACAAACTCTTTACGGGCGCGGGGCATCTTTCCACGCCGACGAAATTCACCTGGTGGGCAAACACCAATTCGATTCTCGGCAACGCCAAGTGGGCATACGACATGATTCACAACACCCTGCCGCGCGTCGAGACCATCGTGGTCAATGAGTGGTGGTGGACGATGACCTGTGAATACGCCGACGTTGTATTCGGCGTGGACTCGTGGGCGGAGATGAAACATCCCGACATGTGCGGTTCGGTGACCAACCCGTTTGTGCAGGTGTTCCCGCGCACGCCGCTCGAGCGCATCTTCGACACAAAGGGAGATATCGAAGCGCTGGCGGGCGTCGCGAAGGCGCTCGCCAAACTGACTGGCGATAATCGCTTCGCGGATTACTGGAAGTTCGTTGACGAAGGCCGCGCGGATGTTTACCTCCAGCGCATCGTTGACGGTTCGTCTTCGACGCGCGGCTACCAATTCAGCGAGTTGGAGAATCTGGCGAAGGAAGGCGTCCCCGCACTCAAAAATCTCCGCACGTATCCAAAGGTCGTTGGCTGGGAGCAGACGCAGGAGAACAAACCCTGGTTTACCAAGACAGGCAGGGTCGAGTTTTATCGCGACGAGCCTGAATTTCTCGAGTATGGCGAAAACCTGCCAGTACACCGCGAACCTGTGGACGCCACGCCTCACGAACCGAATGTGATCGTCGCAGGCAAGGACGCGTTATCGCTGATCCAGCCCACAGGTCCGGAGGGATACGGGCTTGATCCGAACGATCTCTCCACCGAGACGCGGCAGGTGCGAAATGTCATTCGATCCGCTGACGAAGTAGTCGCCAGCAGCCATCCGCTCACCAAAGATGACTATCGGTTTGTCTTCATCACGCCGAAATACCGCCACGGCACGCACACCACGCCCGTGGACCTCAGCACGATTGCGGTGTATTTCGGTCCGTTCGGCGATATGATGCGCCACGATAAACGCATGCCGTGGGTCGGCGAATCATACGCGGATATGAATCCCGCCGACGCGCGCGAACTCGGAATCGAAGACGGCGATTACATTTGGATTGACGCGGATCCGTCTGACCGACCCTATCGCGGCGCGAAGCCCGACGATCCCGATTACAAGGTGATGCGAATGATGACGCGCGCCCGTTATTACAATGGGCTGGCGCGCGGCGTGGTGCGGATGTGGTTCCACATGTATCAAGCCACGCACGGCTCGGTGGAGGGACACGAGACGCGCGGTGACGGGCTGGCAAAGAATCCGCGCACGGGCTATCAGGCAATGTTCCGCTACGGCGGGCATCAGAGCGCAGTGCGCACCTGGCTGAGACCGACGCTCATGACCGAGACCTTGACCCGCAAGGATGTCTACGGTCAGAACATCGGCGCGGGCTTTGCGATTGACGTGCATTGCACGGTGGGCGCGCCCAAGGAGTCGTTCGTCAAGATTACCAAAGCCGAGAACGGAGGCGTGAACGGCGAAGGTCTGTGGCGGCCCGCCGCGCTCGGTCTGCGCGCGGGCTACGAAAACGACGCGATGAAGAATTACCTCGCTGGCGGTTTTATTAACATCGAAGAGTAATCAAAAGATGCGTAACAGGCGTTCTCAAACGCCGGGGTTGCGTGAGAGGCGTTGCGCTGGAGAGCGCAACCTACGCAACTAAATATCATAACGAGGTCAACATGCCCAAAGTATATAACTGGCAAATCGGACGCGAGATGGATTATCCCTACGAGGCGGCGTATCCCGAAAAACAATTCGGCGCGGTCTTCGACATCAACAAGTGCATCGCCTGCCAGACCTGCACGCTCGCCTGCAAAAACGCGTGGACTTCCGGGCGCGGGCAGGAGTACATGTTCTGGAATAATGTCGAGACCAAGCCGTACGGTTCGTATCCGCTTGGCTGGGACGTGCGCCTGCTCGAACAACTTGGCGGACAATCGTGGAGCGGCGGCGTTTACACCGGCAAGACCATCTTCGAATCCGCGCCTGCCGGGCGCGCCGCTCTCGGCTTCCTGCCCGAGGATGAGGATTGGGCGCATCCGAATCACGGAGAAGACGAAGTCGCCGGGACGATAGACAAGGGAACGTACTTCACTCTGCCCCACCCGGTGTGGATGTTCTACCTCCAGCGCATCTGTAACCATTGCAGTTATCCCGCCTGTCTCGCGTCGTGTCCGCGCAAGGCGATTTACAAACGCGAAGAGGATGGCATCGTGTTGATTGACCAGACTCGCTGCCGCGGCTATCGCGAGTGCGCCCGCGCCTGCCCGTTCAAAAAAGTTTTGTACAACACGGTGACGCGCGTCTCTGAAAAGTGCATCGCTTGTTATCCGCTGGTCGAGCAGGGACGGCAAACGTATTGCACGCTCAGTTGCATCGGGCGCATCCGCATCAACGGCTGGGTTCACTTCCCTGATCAGGCTGTGCTGGACAGCCCAGTGGACTTTCTGGTGCACGGACGCAAAGTCGCGTTGCCGCTCTATCCGCAATTCGGACTGAACGTCAACATCTATTACGTTCCGCCGATTCACGTCCCGTCGGAATTCCTGTTGCAGATGTTCGGTCCCGGCGTTCCGAACGCGGTTGACACTTACAAGCGCGTCAAGGACGACCCTGAACTTTTGGGCGTCCTCCTCCTGATGGGCGCGACCGATAAATGGATCGAGAAATTCCGCGTCAAGGAAGGCTTCGCGTATGGCTATGATGCCAAAGGCGATGAGATTGCCCGCGTCCCGCTAAAGGAACCGATTTACATCCGTCCCGATTTCAACGCCGCGACAGGCGCCTTCCTGCATAACACGCCGTAAGCAAAAGACCCTAAAGGTTTATTGAAATCTTCAGGGTCTTAATCGAGGAAAAAACCATGACCCGTTTTTCCAGATACCTTCCGCTCCTTATCCTGTTCACGTTGGCGGTTGCGCTCTCATCCAATGGATTGGCGCTGGCGCAGGCACAGCCTCAATTTATTTCGACGTACACCGCAGGCGATTTGCCTCTCACGGACCCGATGTCCGCGATGTGGGATTCCGTCCCCGTCTACACCGCCTCCGTGACGCCTCAAACTGCCATCGCGCCGACTCTGTTTACTGCAACCGTTTCCTCCGTTGACGTTCAATCGCTCAACAACGGCACGGACATTGTCTTCCGTCTCGTGTGGTCGGACGCGACACAGGACATGCACGCCACCAAACCCGATGAATTTCGCGATGCCGCCGCGCTTCAGTTTTCTGTCAACTCGTTAGCCGACGCGGAAATTCAAAAGATTCTCTGCATGGGCGCGGCAGGACAACTCGTCAACTTGTGGCATTGGAAAGCAGACTGGCAATACGACGTTGACCAGGGTTTCTTCGATGTCGTGGACGCCTACCCGAATTTCTGGCTCGACCATTATCCCTTCGTCGTCGGCGAGGCGCCTTTCCGCCTGCCCACCGATTTCAATTCCGACTCCGCCAAAGCCTATCTCGTCGGCTGGTCCGCGGGCAACCTGCTTTCGGACCCGGCGCGCGTGACCCCGGTCGAAGACTTGAACGCCATCGGCTTCGGCACGGTGACATCGCAATCGAATCAGGATTTACTGGGTCGCGGCGTTTGGCAGGATGGCAAATGGTATGTCGTGTTCTCGCGTTCATCGACAAGCGGCGACGCCAGCGATGTGCAATTCACAACCGACCGTTCCTTCTCGATTGCCTTCGCCGTGTGGGACGGTTCCGATAAACAAGTCGGCGCGCGCAAACAACTATCCACGTGGACGACCATGCTGCTCGAAACGGAAAAAGGCATTGCAGGACCGACTCCAAAAGTATTGGGTATGCCGATTGGAACCGTCATCGCTATCACAGTGGGCATTGCGCTGGTCGTTGTCGGCGCGTTCTTCTTCATGCGCCGCCGCTCAACGACACGCGCGTAGCGGACGCCGCGAAGCGTCTAACGTCCGCGTGATGATGAGATGTAAGCACATATAAGGAAATGGCATGACCGACAAACTCGAATCCCGCGCCGCGTTATATTCCGCGCTTGCCTTCAGTTTTGCGTATCCCGATTCAAGCGCGGACTTTACGCTGATTCTGTCCGAGGTGGAGAACGCCGTCGCTTTAGCAGAGCAGGCTGGGGGGAGTCATGATGCGTCCGCGTTGCGCGCAGGCACGAACAATCTGCGCGTCGCCATCCAGAATTTGCAATCCGCCGAATTCAATCCCGCTGAAGAATATACGTTTCTCTTTCATCGCCAGGCGTTGTGTCCGCCGTATGAGTCGTCGTATTCGCTCGCGGGCATGGAGCAAAGTCTCGCCGACATCGCGGGCTTTCACCGCGCGTTCGGCGTGCAGATGTCGCCTGAGGCGCACGAGCGCGTGGACCACATCGGCAGTGAGTTGGAATTCATGGCGGTGTTGTGCGCGAAGGAGGCGCACGCGTTACGAAGTGGGATGATTGAACAGGCGGCGATTTGCCGCGACGCCCGCGCCGCGTTTTTGAGCGACCATCTTGGAGCATGGGGATTGATGTTTGCCGCGCGCGTTCAAGAGAAAGCCCGCCTGCCGCTCTACCCCGCGCTGACGGGTCTGCTCGCTTCGTTGCTTGCGCTGGATGCCGAAGATTTGGGCGCGCCTCTCACTTCTGCACGCGGCGAGCCTGCGATTGTGACGGGGGCAGACGACGGAGACGAACTCTCATGCGATTAGAGTCCGGTGCCGCGCGCCAGCAATGGGATTCGGGATTGAATCAGATTCGCTCGAGCCTGGCGTTTTGGACGGAGCGCCTCCCGACCTTTTTGGCTGTCGCGGCGCTGATTGAATTTCTCTCCCTTCGACTCTTCATCCGACTCGGTCCCGTTCTGCCGCGCGCCGAAATCACCGTAACCCTCACAGAGACATTGATAACCATCGGCTCGGTCGCGTTGACCTTTGCCCTCCTGCTCGCGCTATCAACGCTGATACTGACCGCGCGGCAAAGCTCACGCGCCTCTTTGAAATATTGCGTCATCGCGGTCATCGTGTTGACCGTCGGACACGCATTGGCAGGCGACGCGCCGCCTCCGCTGTTGTATGTCGCGTTCATCTTGTTTGCGTTGATGACCATGGGCGTTGCGTTATGGTTCGTGCGTCGTCTCAGTTTTTATACGGGCTGGCTCGCATTGTTCGTCGCGGCATATCTTGCGCTGGCATATCCAACTCTCGTCAATACATTACACCTCACGTTGCCGTTCACAGCCGAAGCGCGCAGTTTGAGCGAATTGCTTATCATTCTGGCGACTCTAACCGCGCCGATGGTCCCGTTGCGAACGCGAGGTCCGCGCCGCGATTGGACAGCCGTTGTCGTTGGCGTTATCGGCGCGGTTGTATTGGCGGGTTTGTGGTTCAGCGTTTCGTGGCTTCCGCCCACGTTGATGATTTGGTCGGTCGCGCTCACAGGGTATCTGCCCGCGCCGATTTATATCCTCGCGTTTGGTTTGTGGCTTTACACGTTCACTTCATTGATAAAGTACAACGACGCGCGCCGCCGCGCGTTGGGTCTCGCGCTCATCGCCCTCGGCGGTTTGCGCTGGGACGTGTCCTATTACGCGTTGCTGGCGTTGATTGGCTTTTTGTTGTTAAGCGTTGGAAAAACCGATGGACATCAAAGACCTGCTTGAAAAATCAGCCGCGCGGCACACGCATTTATGTCCGCGCCAGGTACTGGGAGTCCGCGCGGCGTTGGCAGGCGCGGCGGCGTTGAATCTATCTCTCCCGCGCGTGGACAAACGTCTCCTCGTCATTCTGGAAACAGATGGCTGTTTTGCGGACGGCGTGGAAGTGACGACGGGTTGTACGATGGGACATCGAACCCTGCGCGTCGAGGACTACGGGAAAGTTGCCGCGACCCTCGTGGATGTTTCCACGGGGACGGCGCTCCGCGTCGCCCCGCGGCTCGACATTCGTCAGCGCGCCTTCGCGTTCGCCCCAGACGAAAGCCGCCATTACTTTGCCCAACTCCATGCCTATCAGGTCATGCCGGAGGATGAATTATTTTCGATTCAGGACGTATGCCTGAACACCCTGATCGAGGAGATCCTCAGCCGTCCAGGTACGCGGGTCAATTGCGAGAGATGCGGAGAGGAGATCATCAACGAACGCGAGATCGTCCGCAATGGACAGATCGTTTGTCGCACCTGCGCGTACGGCGGCTATTACAACATTTCGATCATGGCAGTCGAGAGAACGGAATACGTTCAATCTTCATGATTCATTTACCAAATTAAACCTGGAGGCACCCATCATGAAGAAAGTCTTGCTTTTTGCTGTTTTGGCATTAACCATCCTCGCTTTGACGGCTTGCGGCCGAGGGGCGGAGGCATTACCACCGGCAAGCCCGGCACCTCGATGGCGTCCTGGGCTGACATTCTGACCGACGAACAGATCTGGCAGGTTGTTTCATTCATCCGCACGCTCAAATAAATTCGGTTGACCACAAATCGTGGGCATTGGCAATACTACTGTCTATAGAGGCGTCTCTGAATATTTCCCGAAGGATAGGGCGCGGTGGGCGGACTGGTCGGCATGTTGGGCGCGCTCGGCGGATTCTTCCTCCCGCCCATGTTTGCCGCCATTTATGAAATGACATGGCTTCCGCAATCCACGTTCTTTGTCCTCTTCATCGTCACGGGGGTCAGTTTCGGCTGGCTGCATTGGACGGTGGTCAACCTGTTGCAGCGAGCCTCTCCCGCGCTGGAACAGCAGTTGGATTTCAAGGAGGCGGTGTCCGCGGAGGCGCAAAGCGATTGAGCGCGGCG
>CAYQOF010000128.1:0-9297 GCA_964419035.1 uncultured Anaerolinea sp.
CGCGGGGTCGTCGTCGGCGTGGGCGATGATGCAACGAGGAACGGCGTGGGGAATTGAACCGTGAACGCTTCAGGCGTGGAGGTAAATGTCGGCGCAGGCGTCACGAATGGGGCGTCGTTTTGTATTTTTACGGGAACGGTTGCTTCCACGAATGCTCCATCGCTGAGGTTGACGCGCAGGCGGAGGATGTAGTCGCCGTCGGTGACGAGAGTTGTGTTCCAGACGGCGAGCGCGGAATCAAGCACGGGCTGGGAGGAGGTCTGGAGGGGGAACCATGTTCCGGTGGCGTCAGATGCGTATGCAAAATCCAATTGCGAGGAGACGAAGTTGGGGACATCCGTCGTGCCGGTGATTGCCGCCTCGCCGCGCAGGACATCCCCGGCGAGCGGCGAGGAGATCGCAACAGGCGGCGAATCCTGCGCGGCGATGAGGAGTAAAACAAACGGAAGAAAGAGGCGAAGTCGCATGAAATCGAACAAACAAGTCTAACATGAAGCGAAACGGCGGTCAAATTTCGCTCCTCTCCCGATTGAAATCAGGGCTTTCTTAAAGTCAAAGAAGAGTCCGTTAATCCCCGCTAATCTGCGCGAAAACAGATCAAATTCGCGAGGATTAGCGCAGATTGGCGGATAAAAAAACAAGTCGACCTGACTTTAAGAAGACCCTGCGATTGAAATGCGAACGCCATTCTCCCGGATTTTGAATCATGGTAAACTGTGGCTGACTTCATTCCAGGAGACCCGCATGACCAAATCACGCTCTGAACTGATGGTGGAACGCCTGCGCAACATGCAAGCCGCCGCGCCCGATATCGAGGCGTCCGCGGTCGTTTCGGTGGATGGGTTGATCATGGCATCCGCACTGCAGCAGGGAGTCGAGGAAGATCGGGTCTCTGCGATGTCTGCCGCGATGCTCAGCCTCGGCGAGCGCATTTCGAACGAACTGGGACGCGCGGGACTGGAACAAGTCTATATCAAGGGCGACCAGGGTTCGATCGTGCTGACGTCCGTTGGCGAGGAGGCGGTTCTGACCGCGCTGGCGCGTCACGATGCCAAACTGGGCTTGATCTTCCTCGAGATGCGCCGCGCCGCCGAGGATCTCGTCAGGTTGGTTGGATGAATCGGAAAACGTTCAGCAACTCGCACAACACGCAATCCCCAATGGGGAGGGCTGAAACGCCCTCCCCGTCTCTTTTAATCCCGACGTCATTGCGAGGGTTGGTGGTTGAGTACGAAGGTATCGAAACCACAGCCCGAAGCAATCTCCTCGACTCCGAGATTGGAGACTGGAGATTGGAAACTGGAAACTGGAGATTGGAGAATTGGAGAATTGGATGAACACAAAATATTTATTCTACACAGGCGGTGTTGTATCTTCGGTTGGCAAGGGTGTGACCGCCGCGGCAACCGGATTATTGCTCAAGGAGCGCGGGTTCAAAGTAACGGTGCAAAAACTGGACCCGTACATCAACGTTGATCCCGGGACGATGAGCCCGTACCAGCATGGGGAGGTCTATGTGCTGGATGACGGCGCGGAAACGGACCTCGATCTGGGTCACTACGAACGGTTCATTGACATCCGCCTCAGCCGCTCCAGCAACTTCACCAGCGGACAGGTCTACGCGGAAATCATCGGCAAGGAACGGCGCGGCGATTTCCTTGGCGGGACGATCCAAGTCATTCCGCACATCACCAACGAGATCAAGCGCCGGGTGGCGGGAATCGCAAAAGAGACGAATGCCGACGTGGTGATCGTCGAGGTCGGCGGGACGGTCGGCGATATCGAGTCACAGCCGTTCCTCGAAGCGCTGAGGCAACTCCGCAACGAGGTGGGACGCGGGAACGTGTTCTTCATCCACGTGACGTGGCTGCCCTATATCGGAGCGACGGGCGAGATCAAGACCAAGCCCACGCAACATTCGGTGGCGGCGCTGCGCTCGATCGGTATCTCGCCGAACATGATCATCGCGCGTTCCGATTACCCGATTGACAGGGAACTGTGCGACAAGATCGCTCTATTCTGCGATGTGGAGAAGCAAGCCGTCGTCCCGATGGCTACCAGCGACGTGTTGTACGAAGTTCCGTTGATGTTGGAACGCGCCGGCGTGGGCGATTACCTTGTGGAAAAACTGGAAATGAAAGCCACGCGCAAGCCCGATGTGAAACCGTGGGAAAGACTCGTGGAACGTGTGCGGAAACCCAAACCCACCGTAAGGATCGCGCTGGTCGGAAAATACGTGGAACTACAGGACGCGTACATGTCGGTGCGTGAGGCGCTCAAACATGCCGCCCTAGCCAACGATGTGGAAGTGGAAATCGGCTGGGTACATTCCACGGATCTCGAAAAGGATAAAGGCTGGGATGTGATCCGGAATTCGGATGGCATCCTCGTCCCCGGCGGATTCGGGTCGCGCGGCATCGAGGGCAAGATCCTGGCGGCGCGTTTCGCGCGCGAGAAAAAAGTTCCCTACCTCGGTCTTTGTTTGGGGATGCAGGTCATGTGCATTGACTTTGCACGCGGCGTATTGAACCACGAAGACGCCAACTCATCGGAATTCGACCGAAGCACGGAATATCCCGTCATTGACCTGATGCTCGACCAGCGTTCGATCACCGACCTGGGCGGGACGATGCGGCTCGGATTGTATCCATGTGTTTTGCAAAAAGGCTCGAAAGCCGCCGAGGCTTACAGCGTGGATCAGGTGGAGGAACGTCATCGTCACCGGTTCGAGTTCAACAACAAATTCAAAGACGATTTCGAAAAAGCGGGCATGGTCTTTTCGGGCATGTCCCCGGACGGCAAACTGGTGGAGATCGCGGAAACCAAGGATCATCCATTCATGGTTGGAAGTCAATTCCACCCGGAGTTCTTGTCGCGGCCGATGAAGCCGCATCCGTTGTTCGCGGGGTTCATCAAGGCGGCGAAGAATGGGAGGAGTGGAACCCTTCGACGCTGCTCAGGGCAAGAGTAGAAAGTGAACAGTTGAGGCTATAATCCTGAATAATACTGATTGCTGTTCACTGATAACTGTATGCAACTCACCACCCTCTCCCAATCCTCCCTGCAAGATTACGTGGACTGCGCGCGGCGGTTTCAACTCCGCCATCTTGAGCGCCTGTCGTATCCTGCCATCGAATCCGAGCCCGCGCTTGAGAATGAGAAGCATGTTCAGGAGGGAGAATATTTCCACCGGCTGGCGCAACAATACCTCATCGGTATTTCGGGAGAGCAGGTTGGCAGACTGGCAAACACGCCAAATTTGCAAAGGTGGTGGGAGAATTTTCTTGGTGCTCCAGACCTCCGAGGTCTTAGAGACCTCGGAGGTCTTTACCCCGAAGCCACCCTCTCCGCGCCGCTGGGCAATTATCGCCTCCTTGCCAAGTACGACCTCATAGCCGTCGAAAACGGCAAAGCGACCATATACGATTGGAAGACCTATCGCAAGCGGCCGCGTAATGAGTGGCTTGTCGCGCGTATGCAAACGCGTGTATATCGTGCATTGCTCGTCCACGCGGGGGCACATCTCAATCACGGACAACAGTTCGAGCCAGAACAGATCGAGATGGTTTACTGGTTTGCGGATCATTCAAATGACGCGGCGCGCTTTGAGTATACGTCCGCGCAATACAAACGAGACCGGGATCTGCTGACCAAACTTGCGGACGAGATTCACAGCGCTTCATACTACCCTCTCACTGATGACCGGACGAAATGCGTTTACTGCCCCTACAGATCGTACTGTGACCGCGGCGTCCGCGCAGGGGATATTGATGAGGCTGAGGCGGAGACTTCGACGGAGCTCAGTCCAGGGATGGAAGCGGAGGAATCGTTCGATGTCAACTTCGAACAGATCGGGGAGATTGCGTTCTAAAGGCGCGCGGAACACAGCGAGCGGTGAAACGAGTTTGTGTTTTGGTTCCTTGGCAGCTTGACGTCAGGTATACTGGCTACACGAAGCACATGTTCTCAACCCGAACCCGCACATCCCAATCATTCCAGAAGTTCCCGGCGCTCAAGCAGGATACGGTTCGGTTGCCGTCTCAACGACGCGATACACAATATCGCGCTCACGCACCGGCTCGATGACCTTGACCGCCACATGATCCCCGGGCTTCACCCAGACCACCGCGCGATGCTCCACTTCCATGGATGCAACCCTTTGGGTGAAATCTGTCGAATGTCCCTGAATGTGGATCAAGTCGCCCAGTTTCAGGCTGTCGTTGAGTTCCAATACTGCCACACAGATGTGATTGTAGAAATGTGCAACCCTTCCGATCTTCACTTCCATGAGATTTACTCCTTCCTTGGTCCCTTCACAATGAGAACCGAACACTTTGCGTAATGAACGAGTTTGCGGGAAACGCTTCCCAGCCATAGACTCTGGAACTGGCTCAAGCCGCGCGAGCCAGCCACGATCAAATCCATCTGGTGCATGTTGGCGTAATCAATGATCTCGGTTGCCGCGTCGCCGCGCGTCAGCACAGAGGTGGATTTGATCCCCTTGCGCAGAAGCAGGTCCGAGGTCCGTTTGAGAAGCGCTTTCCCATCCCTTTCTTCGCGTTCCCCGATTGCGGTTTCCTCCTCCCTGCTGGGGTAACGGGCATAGACCGTCCGCCATCCCGCGTAGTGGGGCTCCATCATGACCGCCCGCTCAATGGGCGGCAGGACATGTATGGCGCGGATATCCACTTTTTCGGGAAGGGGAAATTGGGCAAGGTAGCGGGCGGCTCTGCGGCTATGGATGGACCCGTCAGACACCAGCAGGATGTGCTTCAAGCCGCGATACGGCGCGCGCACGATCAGCACGGGACAACAGGCATATTCCACAACCTGCTGAGCGACTCCTCCGAGAAATATGCCGGCTGTGGCGCGCAGACCTTTTGCGCCCAATATGATCAGGTCCGGCTTTTTGGCTTCGGCTTTCTCGAGTATCACTTCAGCAGGCGAACCCAGTTTCAGTTCCGTCTCGACCCGGAAGCCGCTGCCCGAGAGTTGGTCCTTCGTCCGTTCGAGGGAACGTTCGTAATCCGGGGTCATGGTGATCTGACCGGAGTTGAAGGCGCGTACGACCGAGATTCGGCTTTTCAAAGGGAGGGGCAGATCCTGCAACAACGCAACCGCCGATTGGGCATGTTCGGAGCCATCGTCGGCAAAAAGAATGTTCAGCCTTTTCCGTGGAGTCATGACAACCTCCTTTCTCGACTCGAACAATTCTTTATCACCATTACTGTAGCATAAATCGGGGAAAATTTCCAGTCCTTCTTCTCTGACCTGCTTCGATCACACAGATGATGTGGTTGATCGAAAAAATTCCCGACGGGACCAACCTGTCGGGAATTTTCGAATAGCCGGGCTATGCCCAGAGCGGTCACAAATTGTGTATCGGGATCGCGCGATTTGCGATCATGGGCATCATGCTGAATACCCAACTACGCAGATGACTGGCTGCGAAAGAACCGCAGGACAAGCCACAGACCCAACAGGATGAATATGGCAGGTCCGATATATTCCGCGAAAGCAATGTACGGCGTCCCGATGATCGCGCCGAAGACGAGGAGGATGGCGCCCGGTATCAAAGCCCACGAGTTTCCCTTCCCGCCGGGCAGGAGGGCAACCAGTACGAACGTCAACCCGAGACCGATGAAGAAGAATCCGCCTGTTTCGCCGCCATACAGTTCATCGAACAGGGAAACCGCGCCGAGCGTGAGCAACACGCCCGCAGGAATGACCGCCCACCAGCGCGAGGTGTCTGTGAAATAGACCCACAAAAATCCGATGCTGATGCCCGCGAAGAAAGCCGGTCCCTTGAACACGTCCAGCGAGTCAGGCAGAAAGGAAGATACAGCCAGACCCAGCAGTGTGAACGCCGGGAAAGCCGCCCACCATTGGGCATGATCCTTCAACAGGATGTTCAGAAAGACCACGCCCGCCGCGCCGAAGAGCAAACCCCAGAAGATGCCGCCGGCGTTCGTGAGGATTCCGCTCACCTCGAGCAGGGACAACACGCCGCCGAACACAAGCAAAACACCAAGGATGAGTCGAAGATCATGGCGTCGCATGTTCATTCTCCTTTCGCAAGGACAAGGTGACTGTCACTTTTCAAGTGACAGTCACCTGCATTATTTCACCGTGATATTACCCAAGCCCGCCTCCACGTTGATCTCGGCGCGGTCTGCGGCGGTATCGAAATTGGACGATTGATAAAACCCCGAGTCCAGTTGCAGGAAGCGGTCGGTGTCCACGTTCAAGGCGGTCACGCCCTCCCTCACGCGGATGCGCGCCGCGGTCGCTTCGGGGACGCGGATGTTGATCGAAGCCGCGCCCGCCTCAACGTCCAGAAGAGAGACGCCGCGCGCGGGCAGGGTCAGGTTTGTGTTGCTGGCTCCCGTCTTCAACTCGATGAGCGTCGCCTGCACATCCTTCAAATCAATGTTCATCGAGGTTGCGCCGGTCTCCACGATCAGGGTCAGGGGGATTTCCTGCGTGAGTTGGAACCGCCAGACTCCCTCGGAGGGACCGATGAACGGGACGAATGACGGACCCGCCTCCACCTTGACCTCGAGCCTGTCCCCGTTCATCCGGCTGGATTTGTTCATCCCGCCCGCGGACGAGCCAACAAGAGCCTGACCCATCGGCGCGCCGCCCGTGATTTCGATCTGCCCCGCGCCGTGCGAGAACCGGTATTTGACGCTCTTCGCCTCACCGAGCGGAATGGAAAACCTGTCTGCATCGGACGGAGAGGACCGCCAATAGACGCTGAGGATCAGCCAGCCTCCGACGAGGATGAGCGCCAGGGGCCAGAGATACGGGCCCACACTTGGGATGACGCCCATTCGCTGCAGAAGAAAAAGAACGCCCAGGAGGATCAACACGCCTCCCCAGAAGATACTATCGCGCCTCACTGCTGTCTCCTTTTGCACTGCGCATGAAACCGCGCGCAAGAACATATACGCCGAGCAGGATGAGAATGACCGGCAAGCCATAATCTCCCAAAATGGAGAGTCCGCCCACGAACGTGGCGAAGACGAGGAATAACACTGCGCTGATGAACATAAGCCTCAAGCCGTGAGCGAGGTTCCTGCGCGTGTGCTCGCCGAGCAAGCCCGTGAGGATCGTGCCGAAGCCAACGAAGCCGGGAATGAGCGTCCACATGTACGACCAGGAGGAATAATCCCCGACCTGATCCTGATAGTACAGGATGCCGCCGATGCCCGCGACGATGGAGGCTGGCACCGCCATGCCGGGCGCGCCGGTCAGCAAGCCGATGAGGAGGATGATCAACCCTGCGCCAATGACCCACATGGGCCAGGTGAAATTGTTTTCCAGCCATTGCTGAATGACCGGAACCTGACGGGTGACGATCAGCCACCCGCCGACCAGGATCAGAATGATCCCGAGGACAAGGTTGGTGCGATTTTGTCTCATAGTTCATTCTCCTTTTTGGAATTCGAGGATTTCAAAATTCCCTACATTCATTGTACGGCAGATTACCGAAAAAGTTTCGGTTGATATTCATCGTCATAACACCGCTTTCGCCAGCGCTTCCAATCCCTCCAGATCGTCCAGATCCAGCCATTGCAGCATGACGCGCTGCAAGCCCGCCTCCTCCATCTCGTGCAATTGCTCCTTCACCTGAGCCGCGTTCCCCACCATGATTCCTCGTTGACGTAATTCCTCAAGAGTCCGCTTGCGCGCGGCGATCTTATCCTTCAGCGCGGCATCATCTTTTCCAAAAATGCAGCCTGTCATCATCGAGCGCCTCACCCATTCGGGTTTCCTCCCCGCATGGATAAGCATCTCCGTCAGTCGTTCGTTCACCTCTGAGAATCTTTGCAAGGTCAGGAAATTGCAGTTCCACTCGCCTGCATAACGAACGACGTTGGCTAACGTCCGTTTGCCGCCGTTGCCGCCGACCAGAATGCGCGGACCGCCGGGTCTTTGCGGACGCGGCAACAGAGTCGCGCCGCGCAGTTGATAATACTTCCCATCGAAAGTCACGGGCTCATCGCTTTGCAACAAACGCGTCACCACCTCCACCCCTTCATCGAAGCGGTCGAAGCGCGGCTTGATTTCGAGCAGGTCGAATCCGAAGAGGTGATGTTCGCGGTCCTGCCAGCCGCCGCCCAAGCCGAGGATCAATCGTCCGCCGGAGAGATCGTCCACTGCGGATGCCATGCGCGCAGTATGCACGGGATGGCGAAAAGAAAAAGGCGTGACCAGCGGACCGAACTCGATGCGCGTTGTGTTGTCCGCCAGCCATGTAAGCGACGTCCACAACTCAAGAGACTCAACATCGGGCGGATTGGAATTTGTGAAATGATCCGAGCGAAATAATCCAACGAATCCCAGATCCTCGACGAGGCGCGTGATCCTTTGCCAGCGCGCCCACGTCAAGCCGTTCTGACCTTCGATCATGATTGCGATTTCGAGCATAATCACTCCTTCCGTCATTGCGAGCGAAACGAAGCAATCTCCTCATCGCGTTGGAGATTACTTAACCAACCTCAACAACGCGAACCACTCCCCTTTTTCCTTCGGGTGTTCGCACCCGGCCAATCTCCGCTTCGCGACCAAGCCGGAGACTGCCCTCGTTAACAGTTCCTTTTGCCATCCGAACAATTTGACCGCGTCCCCCTCCCGCGCCGCGCCCACGGACTCGAAATACAGTTCGAGCAATTTCTCGCGCGCCTCGCGTTCGCCGATCTTCCGGGCTTGTTCGGGCAGGTCGGGGTAATGACGAGGAACGATCTCATAGATGAACGAATACTTCCACGCGCCCGCTTCCGAGACTCCAACCGGCAATATCTTGAAATCGGACTGCAGGATTTCGAGCGCCTTGTTGAACTCGGATTCCTTTGCGTTCGCCAGTTTCGCCGCGCGGCGCAGGTCAATCGTATTCAGCGCGCCTTCGCTGAGCAACGCCTCATAGACCTGTTTCGCGGATTGCGGCAATCGTCCCTCCTCGTATGCCACGAGGTAATCCTCTTCGGGAGAGCCGTAGTTTTCCGAAAGCGCGTAAAAATACGGCGCAACATCGAGCGAGATCATGGTCGCTTTTTTGCGGAGGATCTTCGCGTAATACCAAATCCTTTTTCCGAGCGCGTCGTCCTTCCACCTCCACGTGATATGACCGGGATCGTCGTGCGCGTCGGCGACCGGTCTGTTCCCCGCGACGGCTGTCCACAGGCTCGGCAGGTCAATGCCCTTGATGGGCCAAAAATAGACGAAGCCGCCCTCGTTTACGAATCGCAAAGCCTGGGCTGGGGTCGAAAGCCGTTTTGACGGAGGCAGGTTGAA
>CAYQOF010000129.1:0-9280 GCA_964419035.1 uncultured Anaerolinea sp.
GCTTCCGCCGTTTCGAGACCGGTCTTTGCGGATTGATATTCGGCTTCGAGATTTTCGATTTCAGATTTACGATTTACGATTTCAGAGTTCAAACTGGCGATTTCACCGTCAATCTGTTTGATCACTTCTTTTGCCGATTTCAGATTGGCATATTCTTCCTCGACGCTTCGTAATTCATTTTCCCTCGAGCGCGCCTCATCATGAGCGGATGCGTCGTAGCCGAGTTTGGCAAGTTGCTTGTCGAGTTTGGCAAGTTGTTTCTGTTCTTCCGCCGCGTGCTTGCCGCTTTCGAGAATCTTCTCCACTTCCTTCAAACGTTTTTTGCCTGTGGATTCCCATTTCTGCGCCTCCGCTTGCAATTTCTCCATGCGCTCGGTGAGTTGGGAGACTTCTTTGGCATATTGGAGGCGTTCGTTTTCAGCGGCTGCAAGTTGAGTAATCAGCAATTCGTAATCCGTAATCTGTTTTACGAGGTCGGCGCTTTCTTTTTGATTGGCGCGGTATAGGTCGCCTTTCTGCTTCCCTTCCGCTTCCAGTTGCCTGAGCGTGGACTTGCGATGTTCCTCGCTCAACGGCTGTCCGCACAATGGACATTCCGAACCTTCCGCGGATTTCAACCTGTCAATGCGCGCCTTCAATTCATCCATCTGGGCTTTGAGGCTCTCGTTCTCCGCCTTCAACTCGGCTTGTCGTTCGCGGGCCTCGTTTCTTTTATTCTCCAATTCGACGCGCTCTTTGACTCTCGCTTCGGCTTCCTCGAGCAGCGTTCTTTTCCTCTCGATTTCCGCCGTCAAATCTCTAATCTCTAATCCTTGATTCTCCAATTCTCTTTCTTCAACTTCCAACGCCCGCCTCTCCTCCTCCAGCCGCGCCTTCTCAGCCGCAATCTTTTCCAGCAGCGGCGCGCGTTCCTTTTCGTGTTCGCGAAATTGCGAGGCGGTCTTTTCCCAATTCTCCAATTCTTTACGGATGTTTTGCCAATCCTTGTACGCGGACTCAATCTCTTTCGCGCGCTCCATGAGGTCGGCGTAGGATGCGCGGTCCGTTCCTTTGGCGGCGAGACGAGCCTCGAGCGACGCGAGAGCCGTACGCGCGTTGTCGAGCGATTTGGATAGGGTGGATGTCAGTTTACGCTGTTCGTCCAGCAATGCCGCGTTCCTTCGGATGTTCGCCAGCACGGACTCCTGCGCCTCACGCGCCGCCGACAACTGTTTCAGCGACATTTGCAGTTCCTCCAGCCGACTCTTCCTTGCTTCCTCCTCCGCGAGTTCCGCCTCGATCTCCGCGACGCGTCCATCAATTTCATCCACCTCGCGCTCGATGGCTTTGCGTTTTTCCGCTGTGCGGTTTTTGTATTCCTCCCAGATTTCGAGACTGAGGATGTTACTCAACACATCCTTGCGTTTGCTGGCGTTCTGTTGCGTGAATACATCCGCCTTGCCCTGCAAAAAGAACGAGGCGTTGACGAAGGTCTCATAATCGAGCCGCAGCGTCTGTTCGATGCGCGCCTGGGTATCGCGGGTTGTTTTTTCTGTGAGCGGTTTCCATCCATCCCCGCTTTGGATTTGGAACTCGAGTACCGTGCTTTTGTTGCGCGGCAATGTGCGCTGCACGCGGTAGGTGTTTCCCTCATGTTCAAAGGTCAGCGCAACTTCGGCGGCTTTGACCTCCTGATTCAAGTTGATGACCTCACTGCTTTTGCCGCGCGCCTCCCCGAACAGACTCCACGTGATTGCATCCAGCAATGACGATTTTCCCGCGCCGTTATGGCCCGAGATGCAGGCAAGGTCGAATGTGTTGAAATCGAGTTCAACGGGATCGCGATACGATAAAAAACCTGAAATGCGAAGATGATGGGGGATCATTATGCGCTGCGCATCCTGTGATGATGATGGATTATAATCGAACCATCATGTTTGAGGCCTCCGACCCGCGCGCCCGCCGCCGCCTTACGTTGATCTTCATCACGCTCGCAACGATCCCGTGTTACTGCGTTGGGTGGATTGCCATCGCTCTCGCGCCGGGACCCGTGACGCCGACTCCCACAGCCTCGATAACGATCACGCCTTCCCCAACCCTCAGCATGACGCCTACCGGTACTGCCACCGACACCCCGACCTTCACCCCCACGCTAACGTTGACCCCGACCGACACGGCGACTACCACTCCCTCGTTCACGCCCTCGGTTACACCCACCAATTTCCCCTCCTTTACTCCCTCCTTCACGCTTACATGGACCCCGACGTCAACAGCCACCTCAACGCCCACTGACACACCTATGCCATCGAGCACTCCATTGCCAACCATCACTTTTTTTCCCTAATCCCCTAACATGTCAGATATCCTTCCCTTTCTGAAATCACTGATATCCTCTTCAGGTTTATCCGGCTATGAATCGCCGATTACCAGACTCATCGAGGAGAAGTGGCGGACACTTGCAGATGAAACCAGCGTCAGCCGCGTCGGCTCATTGCATGGATTGAAGCGCGGCGGTGGAAAATCCCCGCGCCCTTCGGTGATGATCGCCGCGCACATGGACGCCATCGGCATGATGGTATCCAGGATGGAAGATGGATTTCTGCGCATTACGCAGGTCGGCGGCATTGACGTGCGCGTGCTGCCCGGCGCGCAGGTGACAGTCCATGCAACGGGGAGCGGGGAGGAGTTGCCCGCAGTCGTTGCCATGCCGCCTGCAGGGATTCTGCCCGAGTCCGCCGGAGATGGGGCGTTGGAGATCAAATATCTTCTGGTGGATACAGGCTTGACCGCGCGCGAGGCGGCAAGGAAAGTGCGCGTGGGTGACCTGGTCTCGTTTGCCAATGAGCCGATGGAACTGGCGGGGGAGGCGATCTCCGGTCATACGCTGGATAACCGCGCCTCGGTTGCCGCATTGACGGTCTGCCTCGAAGAATTGCAGGGCAAGTCCCATTTGTGGGATGTGTGGGCGGTTGCCACAGTTCAGGAGGAGACCGGCTTTTTGGGCGCGTATGGATCGGCGTTCGAGTTGCGTCCGCAGATCGCGGTTGCGGTGGATGGCACGTTTGCAAAAGGACCCGGAGCGAATGGCTGGCAGACCTTCCCGCTGGGGAAGGGGGTGGGGATTTGCATGGGACCGAACATTCACCCGTTTCTGCACAAGAAACTCACGGAACTGGCGGATAAACTCGAGATCCCCTGGTTTTTGGATGTGACGCCCGCTCATTCCGGCACGGATGCCTATCCCATGCAGACGACCGCCGAGGGAATCCCGACTGCGCTGGTTGACTTCCCCCTTCGTTACATGCACACTCCCGTTGAGGTCGTTTCCATAAAAGACATCCGGCGCGCCGGACGTTTGCTGGCGGAATTTGTCGCTTCATTGGAAGAGGATTTTGTAAAAACGATTATCTGGGAATAATTCATGCCAACCTTTGGAAACGCCCAACTGAAATTGCTCGAAAAACTTTGCAACGTCATCGCGGTATCGGGCGATGAAAGCGAAGTGCGAAAGATCGTCCTTGAAGAGATCAAACCCTGCGCGGATAAGGTCGAGGTGGACGCGTTGGGCAATGTCCTGGCGACCAGGCTTGGACGAGGCGCGAAGCGGAACCGGGTACGCGTGATGCTCGACGCGCACATGGACGAAGTCGGATTGATGATCGTTGCCGAGGATGGCGAAGGCATCTATCGCTTTGAAAAGGTGGGCGGGATGGACGTGCGTCATCTGGTTGGCAAGCAGGTTTACGTTGGCAAAGAACGCACCCCCGGCGTGATCGGCGCCAAGCCGATCCATCTCATGGAGGCGGATGAATTCACCCGCAAGGTTCCGTTGGACGCGTTGCGGATTGATCTCGGAGTTTCGGGCAAGGCAAAGGTCGGTGACCGCGCCGGTTTTGCCACAAAGTTCCGGCGCGTGGGTTCATCCATCATGGCGAAGTCCCTTGATAACCGCCTCGGCGTCGCCGCGCTGATCGAACTGCTGAAACATGCGCCATCGAACATTGACGTGTGCGCGGCTTTCACCGTGCAGGAGGAGATTGGGTTGCGCGGCGCGAAAGTGGCGGCGCAATACTTCAACCCCGACCTCGCGATTGTGATTGACGCGACCCCCGCGAACGATCTGCCCGTCTTCGACGGCGGCGAGAACACAAGTTACAACACCAAACTCGGATTGGGACCTGCGATCTACATTGCGGACGGTTCGACTCTTCACGACCCGAGGCTGGTCCGCTTTCTTCGAGAGACTGCCGAAGCCGAAGGGATTCCGTATCAATTCCGCCAGCCCGGCGGAGGCGGCACGGATTCGGGCGCGATCCAGAAAGCGCTTTCGGGCATCCCGGCCGTTTCGGTCTCTGTGCCGCACCGGTACACTCATTCACCGCTCAGCATCTCCCGTGTGGACGATTGGAAGAACACGATCAATCTCCTCCATGCGGCATTGAAGCGCATCACGCTGTCACTGGTACAATACTGATATATGGTTAAACAGCATTCACTGCTTTTCCCCGACCTGAACATATTGCCGGATATCTTTAAAAAATACCCGGGCGTTCAGGCTGTTTATTTGTTTGGTTCCGGAGCCAGCGGACGGCTTCACGCTGAAAGTGACCTGGATTTGGCTGTTTACTCCGACAATCCCGCCGTTCGCGCCCGGCGACTCGATATATTGACGGAGTTGACGCGACGGGGATTCAACAATGTGGATTTGGTATTTTTGGATAAGAATGACATTGTGCTTAGGTTTGAGGCTGTCCGGCAAAACCGACTGGTGTACCGCGCTCAGGATTTCGACGCCGGTTCATTCTTTTCACTGGTCATTCGCCAGTATTTTGATTTCGCGCCTTACTTGAAGACCCAGCGCGAGGCATACAAACGGAGGATCCTACACGATGGTCAGGACCGAAGTTATTCGTAAACGGCTAAACAAACTGGACGAATATCTCGATATTCTGCGAGGAATGAGGAAATACTCGTTGGAAGAATTCCTGGCTGACCCGGAAAAGTATGGGAGCGCTGAGAGATTTCTGCATTTGGCAATCGAGGCGACAACCGATATCGGAAGTCATCTCATCGCCGATCTGGGGCTGGGGGAAGTCAACTGGTACAGCGATATTGCGGCGATCCTGGCTGAAAAAGGCTATGTCCCTGTTGAATTGAGCGAAAAATGGATTGGCATGGTGGGTTTTCGCAATATTCTCGTGCATGATTATCTGTAGGTGGATTTGAAAATCGTCTACGACGTTCTTCAAAACCGTCTCGATGATCTTGAAGAGTTGAAAAGAAGTTTTGCCGCCTTCCTGTAAGGATGTTCTTTCACAGGAGGTTGAATCGGGAATCATTGATCGTATTCCCGTTCGTTCGCATGTTTACCTGTCTACTTGTGTGCCTGCTTACTAACTCACCTTACGCAGAACGTCCCGAAGGCTCTCGTGGAACGAGACTGGGTTGCAGGAAATCCTTCGGGACGGTGCGTAACATCAGTTACTAATTCTCTTATAGGTGCTTCATGAAAGGACTCATTGCCCTCGTTGGCTCCGGTGAATATCTGCCCGTGATGGAAACCATTGACCGGCATCTTCTCGCCAGTTTGAACCTGAACGGATCCAAACCGCGCGTCGTATGCCTGCCGACCGCGGCTGGAAAGGAAGGCGATGGAAGCATCAATCGCTGGTCGAAGATGGGCGTCGAGCATTTCCAAAGACTGGGCGCGGAAGTGAATGCCCTCCGCGTCATAGACCGCGCTTCGGCGGACGACCCGCAATGGGAATCGTACCTTGAAAACGCCGACTTGATCTACTTTTCCGGCGGCGACCCCGGTTATTTGTATCAGACATTGAACGGATCGCGCGCCTGGTCTGCGATGCAAAAAGCGTGGAATAATGGGGCTGTTTATGCCGGCTGCTCGGCGGGCGCCATGATCCTTGCCAAACGGATGCCCAGTTTTCGCCTGATGGGAACACAGGAAGGATTTGGGATCGTGCCTGCCGCCTTCATCATTCCGCACTTCGATGCCATCCCCGGCATTTGGAAACCGTTCGTTCATGCGTTGAAAAACCAGTTGAAAAAAGGCGAGACCATGATCGGCGTTGACGAAAACACCGCCTTCGTCGGGTCGCTCGGCGGCGGGTGGAGGGTGATGGGACAAGGCAGGGTGTGCATTTTTACCCGTGCAGGCGAGCGAGTCTACGAAAGCGGACAAACGCTCACCCTCGATTGACTACCAAACCATCAAACTACCAAACAAAAAACTACCTCGATGAAAAAACTACTCAAACAACTCACTGAAACATTCGGACCCTCCGGCTACGAGGAAAACGTCCGCAAACTTGTGCGGGACGAGATCAAGCCGCTCGCTGACGAGATCAGGGTGGACGCGCTCGGCAATCTGATCGCGCGCAAACGCCCGGGCAAACAGACAAAAGATACGAAGAAGATCATGATCGCCGCGCACATGGACGAGATCGGGCTCATGGTCAGTCACGTGGATGAAAACGGCTTCGTCCGCTTCTCGCCCATCGGCGGCGTGTTCAGGAGATACGTCGTCGGCGGCAGGGTCAGATTCTTGAACGGCACACAGGGCGTGATCGGGTATGACCGCCTCGAAAGTCTCAACGAACTTCCCACGCTGGATAAAATCCATATTGATGTCGGCGCGGCGGGCAAAAAGGATTGTCCCGTGAAGGTCGGCGATGTTGCCGCCTTTGATCGTTCGTTCACTGAAATGGGGAACCGTCTCGTCGCCAAGTCCATGGATGACCGCGTCGGCGTGCTGGTTGCCATCGAGACCCTGCGCGCCCTCCGCAGCAAACCCACACCGCACGACCTGTATTTTGTATTTACCACGCAGGAGGAGGTCGGCCTGCGCGGCGCGGCGACCTCCGCCTATGGCATTGACCCGGACGTTGGCATTGCGGTTGACGTCACAACCTCTGCCGACACGCCCAAAGCCCCAAAAATGGAAATGGCGCTCGGCAAAGGTCCATGCATCAAGATCCAGGACGTGGGCATGCTCGCCGACGCGCGCGTGGTGCAGTGGATGATCCGCACAGCCGAGAAACACAAACTCCCATATCAGCGCGAAGTCCTTCTCTTTGGCAGTACCGATGCGCGCGCCATCCAGGTTGCCCGCGCCGGTGTGCCTGCGGGCTGCATATCCATTCCCGTTCGCTACGTTCACTCCCCGTCCGAAATGGTGGATTATTCCGACGTGCAAAACTCCGTCAGGTTGCTGACGGCTCTCCTGCGGACGCCGATTGATCTTGGATGATGTCCCGCGTACTCCGCATCACGAACCTGGCGCTGCTTCTCCTGCTCGCAGGATGCTCGTCCCTCGCCCCGCTTCTCTTCACCCCAACGCCTGCTCCCGTACCACGCGCCACCGTCACACCCCAGCCTGTTGTCACACAACCTCCCGCGCCTCCCGTTGAAGGACCGCGCATCCTGCGCGTGTGGCTGCCGCCGCGCTTCGACCCGCATGGAGACACCCCCTCCGCGGAACTGCTCAGGCAGCGCATCGCCGAATTCGAAGCGCGCCATCCCGGGCTTGTCATGGACATCCGCGTCAAGGCGGAGACGGGGGAGGCGGGCTTGCTCAATTCCCTGTCCATCACGAGCATGGCGGCGCCTTCCGTCATGCCCGACCTGATCGCGCTCACCCATTCGGACATGGAGTCTGCCGTATTGAAGGGGCTCCTGCATCCCATGGATGGATTGACCGCGCTCCTGCAGGACCCGGACTGGTACGCGTATTCCCGTCAGATGGGACGCGTTCACAACACGGGATTCGGCCTGCCCTTCGCGAGCGACGCGCTCGTGATCCTGTATCGTCCTGCCGTCTTTTCCGAGCCGCCCTCGAGTTGGGATGCCATTTTCTCATCGGGAAATCTGTTTGTTTATCCGCCCTCCGACGCGCAGGCGTCCTTTTCACTGGCGTTGTATTTATCGGCGGCTGACCAGCCGTTGGAATCCCAGGGCGCGCTCACAATTGACGAAGACGCACTGGTGCGCGTTCTATCCTTTCATCAACTTGTCATTGAGTCGGGGATGACCCCTCCCGGGATCAAGGAATTCAATTCCGACCAGCAGTCCCTGCCGATCTATTTCGACGGGACGGCCGGGCTGGCAGTCATTTGGGCTTCGCATGATCTCAAAGTGAACAGCGGACGCCTTGCCCCCTTGCCCGGATTGGAGGATGTCCCGTATACGCTCACCGACGGCTGGGTTTGGGCTCTGGCGGGAGAGGACAACGAGAACCAGGCGCTGGCTGTGGAACTTGCCTCCTGGCTTGTCGAGAGCGATTTCCTGTCCGGGTGGACGCGCGTATCGGGATATTTGCCGACGCGCCCGCAGGCTTTGAGCGGGTGGGAGGATGAAGGACTCAGGGAGAGTGTGGACGAAATCCTCCAATTCGCGCGTCCCCTGCCTTCGGATGATGTATTGTCTGCATTGGGTCCGTTGTTGCAGGGGGCGGTGATCCGCATCTATAACGGCGAACAGCCCGAAGCCGTGGCGCGCAGCGTGATCGAGGAGTCGAGGTAAAAGCGGCGCCGTCCATTTGCTGCGCTCGTCCCATCCGCACGACCATGACAACCCTTCCCTTCCACTCCCGTCGTTCTCCCGTTTATAGCCGCAACGGCATTGTCGCCACATCCCAGCCGCTTGCCACTGCCGCGGGTCTCGAAATCCTTGCGAAGGGAGGCAATGCCGCGGATGCCGCAGTCGCCGCGGGCGCGGCGCTCAACGTGACGGAGCCAACGTCAACCGGAATTGGCGGGGACATGTTCGCGCTGTATTATTCAGCGGATGCGAAACGCGTCACTGCCCTCAACGGATCGGGACGCGCGCCTGCCGCGCTGAAGCTGGATCGGTTGAAGAAGGAAGGTTTCTCCACTGAACTGCCTCCGTATCACGCCTACACCGTGACCGTCCCCGGCGCGTGCGCGGGTTGGTGTGACCTGGTCGCAAAGCACGGGTCGCTTTCGCTGCCCGAGATCCTCGCGCCCGCCATTCGACTCGCGGAGGCAGGTTTCCCGGTCGCGCCGCTCACGTCTTACTTTTGGAAGCGCGGCGCGCAGAGACAATTGAGGTCCGCGCCGAACGGACATGAATTGACCATCAACGGGCGCGGTCCCAACGCGGGTGAGATCTTCCGCAACCCGGGACTGGCGCGCACATTCAAAACGATATCGGCGGAAGGCGCGTCGGCGTTTTATCAGGGTCAGATCGCGGAGTCAATCGTCAGCGTGCTCAAAGAGGCGGGCGGGTCGCTTTGCGTGTCGCTCGAAGATCTCGCGTCGCATAC
>CAYQOF010000130.1:0-6288 GCA_964419035.1 uncultured Anaerolinea sp.
CCGGTGCCTTGTATGCGAGATAGATCAAGTTGATTATCTCTTGCAATCTTCTTCGCAAGCGGAGATGCTTTGACCGCGGACGATGGACTGTGGACGATGGACGATGGTTCAGGGGAGGAAACTGTCTGGGAAGTAGAGGCAGGCTTCTCTTGAGTCTGAGGCGCAGCCACGGTCTGCGGTCTATTGTCTGTGGTCGGTTTTGCATCCACTTTCTCCCCTTTTTCTCCAACGACCGCAATCGGCGCGCCGACGGGAACGACCGTTCCCTGATCAACGATATGCTGCAGCACCACGCCGCTTGCCGGCGACTCCACCTCGACGGTCGCTTTGTCGGTTTCGATCTCGGCAAGCACATCGCCCTTGTTGATATTCTCGCCCTCGCTGCGCACCCAGCGGACGAGCACGCCCTCCGCCATGTCGAAACCCAGTTTGGGCATGTTGATGGTTTCAGCCATTATCGCAACACCTCCTTCACCGCATCCACGATGTCATGCACCTGCGGGAGCGCGGCTTGTTCGAGCGTGCGGTTGTACGGGAGCGGCACCTCTTTTTGCGCAACGCGCACGATGGGCGCGTCCACGTAATCGAACGCCTCCTCGTAGATGCGGCTGACGATCTCACTGCCGACGCCGTAGGACTTCCAGCCTTCCTCGACGACAACGGCGCGATTGGTCTTCTTGAACGATTCCAGAACAGGCTCCATATCGAGCGGACGGAGCGTGCGCAGGTCAACGATCTCGACCGAGATGTTTTCCTTCGCGAGTTCGTCCGCGGCTTTCATGGACAACTCAAGTCCCTTGCAATATGTGACGATGGTCACGTCGCTTCCTTCGCGCTGTACTTTGGATTTGCCGATGGGGATGAGATATTCGCCTTCGGGGACGTCGCCGCGTACCTGATACATGGTCGCGTGCTCGATGAACAAAATCGGATCATCCGACCGAATGGCTGATTTGAGCAGACCCTTGGCATCTTCCGGCGTCCCGGGCGATACGACCTTGAGGCCGGGGAAATGTGCAAAGATGGCATCCGGAGTCTGCGAGTGCGTCGCGCCCAACTGACGCCCTCCCCCGCCGACCGCGCGGATCACCATCGGCACTTTGAACTGCCCGCCGAACATGTAGCGCAGTTTCGGCGCCTGATTGACAACGTAATCCATCGCGGAGAAGGCGAAGTTGATGGTCATCAACTCGGCAATGGGACGCTGTCCCACCAGCGCCGCGCCGATCGCCGCTCCGATAATGGCGTTCTCGGCAATGGGCGTGTCCTTCACGCGTTCGGGACCGTACTTGTCGTAAAAGCCTTTGGTGACGGCATACGTGCCGCCCCACACACCGACTTCCTCGCCCAGAATAAAGACGGCGGGATCGCGGTCCATTTCCTCCATGAGGGCTTGCGAGATTGCCTCGCGCATAGTAATTTTTGCCATAATTTTTCTTTACCACAAAGTGTCACGAAGGAGCACAAAGGAAAACCTTTGTGACACTTTGTGCTCCTTTGTGGTTAATTCTCCGCGTAAACGTCTTCGAACAAAGCCTCCAGCGCGGGCTCGGGGGAGGTCTCGGCGAATTCGATTGCCTTGTTCACTTCCTCCTCCACGCGCGCTTCGATTTCGTCCAGGGCTTTTTTCGTCGCAATCTTCTTATCGAGAAGATATTTGTGGTAAATGCCGATCGGGTCGTTCTCCTGCCACTGTTTCACTTCTTCCGCCTTGCGATAGCGTTCCGGGTCGCCCATCGAGTGACCGCGGAAGCGGTACGTATCCACCTCGAGGAAGTACGGCTGGCTGGACTTGCGCACATAAGCCATTGCCTCTTTCGCGGCTTCGTATACCAGCATCACGTCCATGCCGTTCACTTCGCTGTTCTTCATGCCATAGCCTTCTGCTTTCTGGCGGATCTCGTCCACGGCTGAAGCGCGTTCCACGGACGTGCCCATGCCGTACTGGTTGTTCTCACACACCCACAGCACGCGCAGGTTCCACGCCTTGGCGAGGTTCAACGCCTCGTGGAAATAACCGATGTTCGTCGCGCCGTCGCCGAACATGCAGATGGTGACATTGTCGTTGCCCGCGTATTGGTCGCCGAGCGCAAGACCCGCCGCGATGGGCAGGTGTCCGCCCACGATTGCATGACCGCCCCACATGTTCTTCTCCACGCTTGCCATGTGCATCGAACCACCCTTGCCTTTCGACATACCCGTCGCCTTGCCGAGCAGTTCCGCCATCACCTCGTCGGCGGAGATTCCACAATTCAATGCCACGCCGTGGTCGCGGTAGGCGGTGATCACGCGGTCGCGCGGTTCGCGTGCCGCGATCAAACCGGTCGAGACGGCCTCCTGCCCGATGTACAGGTGCATGAAACCGCCGATCTTGCCAGCCTGGTACAGTTCCGCCCCGCGTTCCTCCACGCGGCGGATCAGCACCATCTGGTAATATAAATCAAGTTGCTGTTCCTTCTTCATTGCTGCTCCAAATTTAATGTTGGCGGGGTTTAGGCAAAATAACACCGGGGAAGCCCCGGCGATGTGCTTTCCTCTCTCCAGCGGTGAAATTATATCAGAGATTTTCCGTCCAATTTCCTCTCAAACCCTATCCGCTTTACAGTACAATTCCCGCGCGTGGAAACTCAACAAAATTCACATGAAGCAGAATCCTGAAAAATGGAGAATGAACCTGACTCCAGGTTTTGGCTATTCAAGCATTGGCGATGCAAGGATGGACACGAATGAACATACTGCTCAAAATACTCAGGGGTTTTGCGGTCTTTGCTTTGGTGATCTATGCTTTGCAGGCTTCATTCGCCAACCGAGGATTTGCATTGTCATTGTCGAGCCCCAACACCGGCGTCATTGAATTTGTTTCAGATTGGGAAATCCGCATACAGAGGGTAATTAATGTCCTTCCCGAAAATGTCACTGTGATCGGCTATTTGGCAGATTGGGACCTGCCCGGGGACACATCCAACCCGGTTGACCAGGATAACGAATATATGCTCACGCAGTATGCCCTTGCTCCAATCAACGTTGTTCCCGGCATCGAACAGGAGTGGATCCTGGGCAACTTTACAACTCCCAATTTTCAAGTTTGGCTTGACCAGACCCTGACCGACTATGAACTCGTGGAATTCGGGTACGGAATCTACCTGATTCGCCGGACGATGCCATGATCTTGAACAGCCTCCTCGTTTATCTTCCCGCCATATTTGCCGGTTTCGGCTTGATTCATCTTTTGTGGGATGAACGCAGTAATGCCTGGGCGCTCCCGTTAAAGGCATTTCTCGGCATCGGGCTGGGTCTCGGCATCACCTCGTGCATCTATTTTTTCAGGCTCATCCTATTTCCGGGGCAGGGAGGGTATCTGGGAATTGAATTGGTCTTCCTATTCCTGGTTCTGCTTGCCTTAATTTGGAAGCGACGGTTTTTTACCATCCCCATCCTCCAATTGAACACCCTGTCTTGGTTCAAGGTGCCATTCCACCTGATCGCCCTGCTGGTCCTCTTTATCGCAATTTCGTACTCAATAACTTTTGCAAGGGTCATGCCACATGGCGATTATGACGCCCAAGCCATTTGGAATCTGCGTGCCCGGTCTATCTATCGTTCCGGCGACGCATGGGAGAATGCCTTCTCGCCGGAGATCAACCGGAATTTTCACATGGATTATCCCCTGTTGATCCCACTGAACGTTGTGGGCGGGTGGAATACCCTGGGCGGCGAAATCTTACGAATCCCGGCTGTTCAGTCCATGTTGTTTCTCTATGGCATGGCAGGGATCACCTACTTCCTGCTTGCATATGCCCGGTCAGGTTCCCAGGCGTCACTTGCCTCGATCGTGCTGCTTTCAACCTCCTCGCTGTTGCTCTACACCTCCTTTCAAACAGCCGACGTCGCGATTGCCTATTATTTTCTTGCCACACTGACTTTTCTGTTTCTTGCCGCCGATGAAAATAATCCGCGCTTATTGTTCTTTGCCGGAACAACATCAGCCTTGTCGGCGTGGACGAAAAATGAAGGCGTATCTTTTGTTTTGATCGCCGCATTGACTGCATGGTTCATAGCCCGCAAACTACTGTGGAACCATGGATTCCGAAACTTCGTGCTGGGGTTGATCCTGCCCCTGGCGGCGATCCTTGCCTTCAAACTATATCTGCCCGCCAGCCATGCCAACGATCTGTTTGCCGGCAACGAAATTTCTTCGATACTCCCCAGGCTATTCGACCCGGCGCGTTACGTCCTGATTGCATCCCGTTTCATCTCTGAACTCTCGCAGTTGGGCGGCTGGAGATTCAGCATTATCGTTATTTTAGCCATCTACGGATTGGTCATCGGCGGAAAAAAAGACGACACGATCCAGAATCACTTGTTCCTTCCACCGCTGCTGCAACTCGCGGTCTATTTTGGCGTCTACCTGATCACACCGTATGACCCGGCCTGGCACATGAATTATTCTTTCAGCAGATTGCTTATTCACCTCTTTCCAATGGCGTTGTTGTTATTCTTTCTGTTTATAAATACACCCGAGGATGCGCTGGGATCAAGCACAAAACACAAACAGAATCAGGGTATCGAAGTAAAATAGGCAGCATGGACTGGCTGACCGGCGGAAAATCTGGCGAGGCAAAAAAACTGATCGCCCAGTTATCGGACGCGACGAAACGCGACCGCGCCGCTCAGGAATTGCTCCAACTCGATGCGGATGCCCTCCCCGCGCTCCTCGATGCGCTTCATACCAAAGACCAGAGCCTGCTCCCGTACTATCAACAAATCCTCGCCCGACTCCCTTCCGCGTCTTCTGCGCTGACGAAAACTCTGGGCGAGGCGCACCCCATCATACGAGCAAGAATTGCGGATGTGCTTGCCATCCGCAAGGACCGCGCCACCGTCCCCACATTGCTCGAAGCATTGCAGGGCGAATATTACACCGTCCGCGCCCGCGCCGCGATCGCATTGGGAAGGATCGGCGACAAAAAAGCCATCGAACCGTTGCTGAACGCGTTGAAAGACCGTGAAGACGAGGTGCGCATTGCGGCATGTCTCGCGCTGGGGTTCTTCAAGGAGCCGTCCACATTCGACGAGATCACAAACGTGTTACTTGACGACCCGAAGATCGAGGTGCGTCAAGCCGCGGCAAAGGCATTGGGAAATACCGGGCATCCCGCCGCAGTGCTCTTCCTCATGGAGGCATTGCACGATTCGTTCTGGTGGTACGAACGCGAAGTCGCCGCGGGCGATTTGTTGCACGCCATCGAAAAAATGGGCGCGACAGCGGTCGAACCGTTGATCGAGGCGTTACAAGACAAAGAGGGGACCGTCCGCAAGTTTGCCGCGATGTTGCTTGGACGGATCGGCGATCCGCGCGCCATCGAACCGCTGGGCATGGCTTTGTACGATCTGCATCACGACGTCGGGAATGCGTCGGCGGAGTCGCTGGCTCGGTTTGGAATCCCAGCCGTCGGCTTGCTGGTGGAAGCGCTGAATCATCCCGAGATGTGGATCCGCGTCCATTCGATCCACGCGTTGGCGAAGATCAAAGACGAGCGCGTGGTCACGATCCTGCTGCAAATGCTGGACGACCCGGAGCGCGAGGTGAAGAAGGGGGTCATCAAGTCGCTGGGAGAGTTGGGCGACGCGCGCGCGCTGCCCGCCCTGCAGGCGATCTTTTCCAACCGGGCGGACAGGGAAATGCAATCGCTGGCGAAAGAGGCAATCGGGAGATTGAACTAAGGGATCCATTTCAGAGCGTATCTCTATCACCATCGCAGGTGTTGTAATCTCAGATTTTCATAAACAGGAGTACCCCATGGATTATTTGACTCTGGCGCTTCGTTTGATTCACATTGTCGGCGGGATATTCTGGGTCGGCGCGGCGCTGACGATGAATTTCTTCATCGCGCCCACCCTGCGCGCCACCGGCGATGCCGGGAAACAATTTGCCGGGCATCTCATGACCAAAACGCGGTTTTCCGCCCTCATTACCGGCAGTGCACATGCAACGGTAATTGCAGGCTTCTGGCTCTATGGAATCGACTCCACCTGGTTCACCTCCGCCTGGCAGTCTTCGGGTCCGGGCATTGGTTTCGGGATCGGCGCAGTGTTTGGGCTCGTCGGGCTTGTTGCCGGTCTGATGAACGGAGGAAACGTCAAAAAACTTGCCGCGCTCAGCGCTCAGGTTCAGGGTACGCCGACCCCTGAACAGGCGGCAGCGCTTGCCGCGATCCAAAAACAACAGGGATGGGTCGTGCCGGTCAACACCTGGTCGCTTGTGCTTGCCGCGTTCTTCATGGCGAT
>CAYQOF010000130.1:6388-9179 GCA_964419035.1 uncultured Anaerolinea sp.
GACGGCGCGCCAAAGCCGCTGGTCATCGCGCATCAGGGCGGGGATGGGCTCTGGCCCGGCGATACGCTGTTCGCTTTCGAAAAGGCTGTCGAGATTGGAGCAGACGTCCTTGAGATGGACGCGCACATCACGAAGGATGGCCGCATCGTTCTGATGCACGACGAGACAGTGGACGATACGACCGACGGCACGGGTCTGATCGAAGATATGACGCTCGAAGAGTTGAAGAAACTCGACGCGGGATACGATTGGTCGCCGGACGGCGGCGCGACCTTCCCGTACCGCGGTCAGGGAATCCAGGTGCCAACGCTGGAGGAGGTCTTTCTAGCGTTCCCGCAGATGCGCTACGTGATAGAGATCAAACTCACGAAGAACCCGATTGACAAGCCTCTTTGTGACTTGATCCGCCGATATAACATGCAGGATATGACGATGATCGGCTCGTTCCACGATGAAGCGATGAGGAACTTCCGCAAGACCTGCCCGGAAGTTACCACCTCCGCCTCGCGCACCGAAGTGAGGAACTACGTTTTGCTTGGCAAGGCGTTCCTGTGGGGATTCTATGTACCTCGGTTCCAGACCATCCAGCCGCCGTGGAACCCGGAGGATTCGCTGGGCATCCAGATCATGACGCGGCGGTTTATCTATGAATCCCATGCCAAAAATATCCGCGTCGAACCATGGACGGTGGACGACCCCGAACTCATGAAGCAGTATATCGAGTGGGGCGTGGACGGCATCATCACGGACAGGCCGGATCTGATGATCGAAATTTTGGGAAGATAAATCATGTTCAACCGGAGGACATCGTGAAAAGTATTTTCACCCTTTTGCAGGATATCGAGCGCCTGATCTACAAGGTCTTGATGTGGGTTGTGTTATTGCCAAAGACCGTCGTCAAGATCACGATAAATCCGAGTTGGGCGCCGGTCTACATAAAATCCGAACTCAACGAAGGGGAATCCCGCTTCGATGAATACATGTCTCCCGTGATCCTGTTGCTGGTGGTGGCGCTTATCCCTGCCGTGGCGGCTCTCTATTTGCTGCCGACCTTCGGCGCGACGATCACCAGTCCCGCGTCAGCGAACCCGACCACCGACCGTTATCTGTTCTTCCAGGCGCAGACCGATCTCAAATCCTCGCGGGAGGACATCGAATATCGTCACACGTGGTGGGTGGTGAAATCCAGCCAGGATGGCGCCGGCTACGAAGAGATTTACACAGAGACCCATAAATCAGCGGGCAACACGGCGCGCGTGGACGAGAACACGATCCGCGATAACTTCCGCTACAATTTTCAGGAGGGAGGCGTATATTACGTCAATGTGACCACGCAGAGCGTGGACAACCTGCGAGGGGAAGGCACGCCGCTCGAGTCCTATTACTCAGGATTGAGGGTCGTTGTTCCAATCAAACTGGATGAGCCCGTTTCGATCCCCAACCCAAGCACGAATGTACCCGCGTTCGGGCCCGAAGCTCAAGCCTCCCAGGCGGAATCAGGCGCCGCCGCGCCCTCGAGCGCGCCTGAAAGCCGGAGCATCGAGGCGCTCACCAGCCAGATCCAAAAAGAGAAGACAATCTTCCTCGCCCTTGCCCTGATGCTGCCGCCGCTGTTGTTCGCGCTCGCGGCAAGATTATTCATGGTCGAGAACATCGGCGAAAACACGCTGAAGGAAAGTTTCTATGTTCAATGTTATTACTTCTCGCCGCTGAGCCTCGCCATCTGGGGGACCTACTTCGCCCGTTACTTCTTCACCGCGGATGCCTATTTTTACGCCTCGGAAAACCTGGCAGTTCAAATTCTCTTCCTGCCCCTTCTGCTTGCCATCATGTGGTTCATCCGCGCGGAAGTTAAGGACATCGCCTGGGAAAGAAAAACGAGTATCACGCGAGCGCTCATCATTGTGCTTGTCTGCCTCATCGTCCTGGGACTTGGGGCGTATCTCTTCGTTTTCTTCCCGGACTATGAAAACGATATAAGGCTGCTGGGGATCCAGATCTATCCTGTTCTGGCGCTCCTGTTCATTGTGGGGTTCGTCATCGCCTGGCTTGGAAGACGCAGGGCAAAGAGCGAGCGCATCACGATCAGAGCCGCCGCCTGGACGGCGGCAGCGGCGCTGATTGTGTTTGGCGCGCTAACCATTTTACCCACGCTATTGATTCCCGCGCCGGTACTTCCGGCCGCGACCGAACCCATCGCGGCGGCGCCCACCGATAACCTCCAATCCACATTGCCGCCCCCGGTAATACCAGCCAGCGAACAGCCCACCGAGGTGGCGGTCGAGAATACGCCGGTCCCCACGCCGAACCCGTTCTTCATCGAGGAATTCAATACGGACCTCGCCTCTTGGTTCGAGTTCATGACCAGCGGCGATTCGCGCATGGTGGAATGGAAATTGGAGCGCGGCGCGCTTGCAGTGCAACTGTTCAAACGGGAGGGCAATCAGCCGAGGTTCTACCTCGTCAACGATGCGTTCGCCTACCCGGATGTCAAAGTCGAAGCAGTCGTGACCAACCGCGGCAACAACTCGAATGGCGTGGGGTTGATCTGCCGGTACAGCAACATCGGCTGGTATGAAGTCCAGGTTTCCAACTCGCAAACCTATGCAATGTATGTGGTGGACAATGTCGGCATCGTCAGCCAGGGATACAACCTGGTGGTGAGGAATGACTCCAACAGGATAAAATCGGGTCCTTCGACCAACCTCTACACCATGATCTGCAAGGGGAACGTCATCAGCCTGTACGTGAACGACGCGCTGGTGTGGGAGTTCACCGATACGAAATATGG
>CAYQOF010000131.1:0-9152 GCA_964419035.1 uncultured Anaerolinea sp.
CAAGGAATTTGGGGCTCATCAAGTGCAATTATAAAATAGATGACAAAAAAATCCGCCCTGCGGCGGATGACGACTCATTCGACGAATGGACCCGGCGAAGATGTATCTTCCTTTTTCTGCTCGAGCGGCAGGAGAAACGTGAACGTGCTTCCCTTGCCGGGTTCACTTTCCGCCCAGATGCGCCCGCCGTGTAGTTCGATCATGGATTTCGCAACCGCGAGTCCCAGCCCCATGCCGCCATGTCGCCGCGTGAGATGCGATTCCACCTGGTAGAAACGTTCGAAGACGCGCGCAAGATCCTTTGCAGGGATGCCGACACCGTCATCCGTTACAGCCACTTTCAGGTACCCGGAGTCCTGCTCCAGTTTGATGGTGACGCGTCCGCCGGGATTTGTGAATTGAACGGCGTTCCTGACCAGGTTGCTCAGCGCAATGCTGATCTTCATACCGTCCGCATCCACATGGAAAGGCGAGTCTCCGATCTCTGCCTGCAGGGTAATGTCCCGCGCATTCGCCTCATCCTGAAACGTCAGCATCACATCCGCGACGATCCTCGCCATGGACACATGATGATTGCGCAGACGCGCCGCCCCGCTTTGCACGTTATCCGCGTTCGAAAGGCTTTCCACGATTTCCTTGAGGCGTGTGGCGCTGCGTATGATCGCATCCAGTTGCGCGCTATATTCCTCCGCGACAAGTTCGCGCAGGAACGTGGCATGGCCCAGGATCAAACCGATGGGTGTGCGAAGTTCGTGTGAAGTGATGGCGATGAAATCCGCCTTGAGGCTTTCGAAATCCGCCAATTCGACGCGCGCCGCCTGGACCTTTCTTTCGAGTTCCATGTTCCGCATCGCCTGCGCGGCGATCGCGCCCAGCGTTGCCAGAATCGTCAGGTCTTCTTCGGTATAATGGGCGTTGTCCTTTTTATTGAGCGCCTCCAGCACACCGATCACTTCGCCGCGCACGATCAAAGGCACCGCTGCAAGGGAATGTGTCACGTGGTTGGTCACGCGATCCACAACTTTGAAGTGACGCTTGTCCGCTTTTGCATCCTGTATGATCAATGGCTGCCCGCGCTGGAAGACCCAGCCCGCTGCGCTTCCCTCCAGGGGTACGCCCACCGGTCGAAGCAGGTCGCGTTGGAACCACTGCATGGCGAGAAAACGCAGTTCCTCCGCCTCCTCGTCATATTCGAGGATGGAGGCGAGTTCGCTGTCCGTCATCTCGCTGGCTTCGGCGATGATCGTTTGCAAAAAGGATTCGAGGTCGGGCGCCGTGGTAAGACCCCGTACAACCTCGAGCAGGCGTTCCAGATGTTCGATGCGGGCGTTGGCTGCCATGGCTCGAATTATACAACATTGGTCAGACAATTGAACGGGCATATCATTCCAATTTCAAAAACCGGCAAAAGCCATACAACAAGGAGATTCAACACATGCCAGGCAAAAAAGTACGCGTCGCGATCATCGGCGTGGGGAACTGCGCCTCCTCCCTCGTACAGGGGGTGCAATTCTACAAGAACGCCAGAAAGGACGATATCATCCCCGGCATCATGCACACGCAACTTGCCGACTATCACGTAAAAGATATCGAATTCACGCTCGGCATTGACGTGAACTCGACCAAGGTCGGCAAGGACCTTTCAGAAGCCATCTTTGCCGAACCGAACAACACCTACAAATTCGCGGATGTCCCCAAACTCAACGCTCCCGTTGTGCGCGGCATGACGCACGACGGGCTGGGCAAATATCTGAGCGGCATGATCCAAAAAGCCCCGGGGTCCACAGCCGATATTGTCAGGCTGCTGCGCGACACAAAAACGGACGTGGTCATCAACTTCCTGCCCGTCGGTTCGGAGATGGCGACCAAATGGTATGTGGAGCAGGTCATCGAGGCGGGATGCGCCTTTGTCAACGGCATCCCGGTCTTCATCGCCTCATCCGAATACTGGGGCAAGCGCTTTGCGGATGCGGGTCTGCCCATCCTCGGCGACGATGTCAAATCGCAGGTCGGCGCGACCATGATGCACCGCGCCCTCGCCACACTCTTCGTGGACCGCGGCGTCAAGATCGAACGCACCTATCAACTCAACTTCGGCGGCAACACGGACTTCCTCAACATGCTCGAACGCGAACGTCTCGAAAGCAAGAAGATCTCCAAGACCAACGCGGTCACCAGCATGATCCCCTACGAGATACCGGAAGACAACGTTCACGTCGGTCCCAGCGACCATGTGCCGTGGCTCACCGACCGCAAGTGGGCATACATCCGCATGGAAGGCACGACGTTCGGCAACGTTCCGCTCAATGTGGAGGTCAAACTCGAAGTGTGGGACAGCCCCAACTCCGCCGGCGTGATGATAGACGCCGTCCGCTGCGCCAAACTCGCGCTCGACCGCGAACTCGCCGGTCCCATCATCGGACCCTCCTCCTATTTCTTCAAGACTCCGCCCAAACAATTCCGCGATGAGATCTGCCGCCAAAAAGTGGAAGATTTCATATCGGGAAAATCGGAGGAATGATTCGTATTGCGTGCCGCATGATCCATACAGACAGATGACGGAACACGCAACCCATCTCTTGTAACTCACAACGCATAACATAAAAACCTTTGACAATGTCCCGCTTCCTCCTCACATTTAGTCTGCTCGCCATTATCTCGACCGCGTGCGCGCCTCAAACCTCCGCCCCAACCCTGGATGTGGATGCCGCATACACGCAAGCCTTCGAGACCGCCATTGCGCAATTACAGCCCACCCAGACTTCGCCTCCGACCGAAACGCCGACCCCGCCGCCGACGGCGGTTCGCACGCCGCCCGCGCTTCCATCCACGTTTGTCGCGAGTCAATTGAATCCCATGGACACGCCGCACACCTACGTCACGGATACATGCGAATATCTACAAAACAAATGGAACTCGAACAACGCCGCTCCTGGAACGATCGTGATGGTCGTGATGCTGCACGGCATCAAAAAGAGCGCAGCGGACGTGACTGCGAACGACATCTCGGTCGAAGATTTTCACCAGATGATGCGAGACCTGAAGGAACAGGGCTTCGAAGCCATCAACGCGACCCGGATGGCAGACTTCATGGATCGCAACACCAAAATCCCGATGCGTTCCGTCCTCCTCATTCAGGATGACCGCCGCACCGGGGAAAACTTCAACGAGCACTTCCGACCTTATTACGAGCAATGGGGCTGGCAGGTCGTCAACGCCTGGATCAGCGCGGAGGACGGTCCCCGCGCCCTGGCATTGCAGGACAACATCGCCCTTGAGCGCGAAGGCTGGGTGGATCACCAGTCACACGGCTACATCCACAACATCAATATGACGGACGCATCCACCGATGAATTCATCAGGACGGAATTCGAGAAATCCATCGCCGACCTCCAGCAGAACTTCAACAAAACGCCCGCCGCCATCATCTGGCCCGGCGGCGGATTCGGCATCCGTCCCGTCCAGATCGCTCGGCAATACGGGTTCCGTCTCGGCTTCACCGTCAACCCGCGCGGACCGGTCATGTACAACTGGATCCCGCTTGCAGACCAGGCTGACCCTGCGCGTCCCGCCTACCTCCCTGAGGGATATGTCAACGACCCGCGCATGGTCATCCCGCGTTACTGGCCCTATCAGGTGAGGGCAAATCTGGATGCCGTTCGCAACATCGGCAAGGACGCCGTCGCCCACGCGGAACAAAACAAAGCGATCGAACTCGAATACTACGACATCATCTGCGCGCCGACGCTGGGAGCAATACCGTAGTTCGCGGGCTAAGCGGAGCCGCCGTTCGCTGGCGGCGAAATCGAAGCGTTGTACTTCGGAGAACCTGCGCTTCGACTACGTTTCACTCCGCTCAGCGCGAGAACACCGGGGGATGTATACTTATGCAGATGTACCACCAGCCCTACATTCCGGGACTCAGCCCCGCGGACCCGGGTCCGCTTTCGCGATTTACGCCCCCCTTGGAGGAGGGCGTGGTCACGCGCTGGCTTTCGCTCCACGCGCCCCCCTTCGACGCCGCTCAGGGCAAGCCGGGAAGTTGGCTGCTGGACCCATTCGGATTCTCCCCCCGGCTCACCCTCGAAGCCGCGCGCGCGGGCTACCGCGTTCTCGTGACCGCGAACAACCCGATCACGCGGTTCCTCCTCGAAATGTCTGCCAATCCGCCATCGGAATCAGATTTCAAAGCCGCTCTGGCAGACCTGGCTGTTGTTAAGAAGGGAGAGGAGCGGCTCGGTGCGCATTTGCAATCCCTTTACCTTACTCCCTGTGAAAAATGTGGACAGGAGAACCAAGCGGAATCTTTCCTCTGGCGTAAAGGCGAGGATGCGCCGTACGCGCGTGTATATACTTGCGCTCATTGCGACGATAAAGGCGAACACATCGTCACCCAACAAGACATTGACCGCGCGAAAAGGATCGCATCCACCGATGGCTTGCATCGCTCACGCTCCTTCGAGAGGGTCGCCGCGCTCAAGGACGAGGACCGCATCTACGCACAGGAGGCGATCGCGCATTACCTGCCGCGTCCGTTGTATTTCCTCACAACCGTCATCAACCGCCTCGACAGTATGAACCTGACTCCCGAACGCAAACGCGCCTTGAGCGCGTTGATCCTCGTCGCATGTGACGCGGGCAACACGTTGTGGGGACTTCCCGCTGAAAGACCAAGACCCAAACAACTAATCATCCCAGGTCAATTCCGCGAGCATAACTTGTGGATGCAGCTGGAGCGTGGATTAAGTCTCTGGTCGGAGACAGGCTCGGGCGTCGTCCTTGAAGCGTGGCCCCGAAAAATCCCGGAGAGCGGCGGCATCTGCATCTACGAAGGTCGTCTCAGGGATTTGGCGCACGAGGTCAAAAAGGAGATCCCCATCGCCGCGGTCATCGGTTCATTGCCGCGTCCGAATCAGGCGTTTTGGACGTTGTCCGCGTTGTGGGCGGGGTGGCTGTGGGGACGCGAGGCGGTGGAACCGTATAAGATCGCGCTTCGCCGCAGGCGATATGACTGGGCATGGAACGCGACCGCGCTGCACGCAGCGTTTTCCCATCTGTTTGAATTGCTTCCGCTGGGGACGCCCTTCTTCGGCATGCTGCCCGAACCGGAGCCGCCGTTTCTCACCTCGGCGTTGACAGCCGCAAGCGCGGCGGGCTTCGATTTGCAATCGCTCGCCTTGCGCACCGAGCACGACCCGATACAACTCGTTTGGAATCGCGGCGAACAATTGAAACGCGAGACGAATGAACCGGACATTGACACAGTCCGCGATGCAATTCATGCGCACCTCACCGAACGCGGCGAGCCTGCCAGTTATCTGCACGTCCACGCGGCAGGCTTGATCGCGTTGACCGAAGCGCATGCGCTCAGGCAGAAGAATCAGGAGTTCGATGAAGCGATGCGCCGGACGCAATCGCTGATCCAGAGTGCATTGACCAGAGATGTGCGCTTCGTTCATCATTCCACCGGCGAAAGTGTGGAAACCGGGTTGTGGGGATTGTCCATTCGTCCTGAGCGGGGTGAAACGAAGACGAAGGGCGAATGGAATGATTCCCTCTCCGACCGCATCGAGATGGCAATCGTCACTTTTTTACAGAAGAACCCGAACAGCATCTACCTCGAGATCGAGGATGACCTGTACCCGCGCTTTCCCGGTCTGCTCACGCCGTCGAAAGGGATGATCTATGCCGTGCTGGATTCGTATGCGCAAAGGGATGGCGCGGCGTTTACCCTGCGCCCGGAGGATGTTGCCGCCGCCCGCCGCAGCGAACGCGAAATCATCGCCGCGATGATCGAAGCCGTCGGCAAACGTTTGGGATTTTCCACACGCAAAGAGGAAAAGAATTATCTGTGGGAGGATACCCAATCTGCTCAAGCCGCCGTCCCCGGCGGCAAGGACGCCGCCTCGAGCGAGGCTGCGCGCGCGTTCTACATCCTTGCCTCCGCGTTGATCGGGCGCGCGATTGCCGAGACGCCGCATCCGCCCGAAAGGACGATCATCTTCATCCCCGGCGGGCGCGCGGGATTGGTCGCATATAAAACGGGACGCGATCCCGCGCTGGCGGCGCGCGTGAAAAGTTATCGGGTCGTCAAATATCGTTTGCTGCGAGCCCTGTTCGAGGTCCCGGTATTGACGCGGGAGACGTTCGAGGAACAGATCGCCTCCGACCCGCTCGAAAAATCCAAATCGCAGATGATGATGTTCTAAATGTCATTGCGACCTTTGGGAAGCAATCTCCCCGTTGCATTCGAGATTCCCCAGGAATAAAACATGCTCAAGAAAATTACATCTACACTCCTACTCGTTTTACTATTGACCTCCTGCATCAAAGTCGAGCAGGGGGAAGCGCCGACAGGCGCCCCGCTTCTCTTCGTGACCTCCACCCTGCCTCCGACAAGACCGGGCTTGACCGTGCCGACACAGGTCCCGCCAACCGCCACACTGACGCCAGATCCATTGACCCCCGCCTCAACCTCCTCCGCCTCGTGCAGGGACGGAGCGCGCTTCATCGAAGACGTGACCTATCCCGATAACACGCGCGTTGCAGGCGGAGAGAAATTCACCAAAACGTGGAAACTGCAAAACACCGGCACCTGCACATGGACCGGTTACACGGTCGCGTTCGTCTCCGGTGAGCGGATGGGCGCTCCCAATTCCGTTCCCATGCCCGAGACGGAGTCAAGAGCGACCATGGATGTTTCCGTTGAACTGACCGCCCCAACTGCGGATGGATCCTACACCGGCAACTACGAGTTGCGCAACGCGGAGGGAGAGGCGGTACCCATCGGCATCGAGAAGATATTTTGGGTGCGGATCATTGTCGGCGCGGGAAGCGCAGGCTCGCCGATTGAATCGCAAATTGGCAATTGCACCTACACGGAGAATGCCGCGTACGTCGGGCAATTGATCGAACTCATCAACCAGGCGCGCGCAGACGTGGGACGCGCCGCGTTGACCGTCAATGCGCAGTTGATGAACGCCGCGCAGGGTCACAGCCTGGACATGGCTTGCAACAATTTTCTCCGTCACAGCGGCTCGGATGGCACATGGATCGGCGACCGGCTTCTACGAGCCGGTTATTCCTCTTCGTATTATCTGGAGATCATCGCCATCGGTCTCCCGCAGGACGCGATGAACCAGTGGCGCAAGGATCCGACTCACTGGGACGCGGTCATCAACTCGCGCGTCACCGAGATCGGCGTGGGCTATGTCTTTTCACGAACGAGCGCGTATGGAGGCTATTGGACGGTCAATATGGGGAGGCCGTAGATTATTGAGTCTTGCTGGCTAGAAATTGTTTCACCGCCTGCAGGAATTCATAAGCCTGATCGAGTATCTGACGTACCTCATCCGATTTGAAACGCGTGATTTCATCATAATCCCCCAACATACGCCGGCGAAAAGCGCCGGTCAGCAGTTTATGGTACTTTTCATCGAATAGCCCGGTTTTGACGTAATGCTGTGCAAACGCTCCATGAACAGTGCCATGCTTGCTGAAACGCAAGTCTTTCTCATTTAGCAGCGCTTCCGCTAAATAAAATACTGCGTAGTACGCGCGATTAACCGAATCACGCAAGTACTCCTCCCTGAACAGGACTTCCGCCGCGTTCAATGTTTCCTCAGCATTCAGCATCAACTGTTGCGTTGACTCTTTCATACGAGCACGCCCTCCACACGCACGTTGCGAAGCAGAGGTTTATCGGCAGTCAACCAGTCATGTTCACGCATAAAGATCGGGCTGATGGTAATCAAATACTTCAAAGATAATTCGCCCATCAATCCATCCGTGCGGTCCAGTTCAGCGGGAGCGTGATCGAAATCCTTCAAGACAACCAATACATCCAAATCAGAGCCTTCCTCATAATCCCCGCGCGCATACGAGCCGAACAGATAGACGGCTTTCAGCCGCTGACCGTATAGTGCGGTCAGCCCCTTCTTCAGTTCTGCGAGTAATTTCTCGACATTCGCAGGCATGGGAGCAATTATAAACCCAACAACGGAAGTGCAGATCAATCCTCTATCTCCCCCACCGCGGCTGCCAGTCTGAGATGCGATTGTTCGTCAGTCTTGTGACGCCCGTCCCATCCGGATGCATGATGTAGATTTCGTTGTTGCCGTCGCGGAAGGAGGTGAAGGCGATCCAGTTCCCATCCGGCGACCAGGAAGGACCGAGATTGTCGCCTCCGTTCGTGAGTTGCACCAAACCCTTTCCATCCACGTTGATGACGTAGATATTGCGATTCCCAAATTCGCCGCGATAGAAGGCAAGTCTCGTCCCGTCCGGCGACCAGGCGCTGCGCCCGCCCATGTCGCTCAGGTCCGTGATCTGGCGGATGTTCGAACCGTCCGCGTCCATGACAAACAACTGACGCGCTCCGGCACGCGAGGAGGCAAAGGCAATCCTCGTCCCATCGGGAGACCAGGTCGGGTCAATGTCATCGCGGTCGGAGAGGCGGCGCGGGATCCCGCCATCCGGGCGCATGAGCCAGAGTCCGTTGCCGTGATTTGCGAAGACGATCCTTTCACCGTTGGGGGAAAGTTCCGGCGCGGCTAACGAACCAATACCTTCCGTGAGTTTTTGCAGGTTATTACCGTTGACGTCAATCGAATAGATCTCGAACCGCCCGCTTTGACGCGAGGAAAAATAGACCGTATTTCCATCCGTTGAAAGGGAAGGGTAATAGGCGGTCGCCTGGAAGTCGGTGAGTTGCCTGCGTCCGCTGCCGTCCGCGTTCATGAGGCAGATCTGGTCAATCTGGTTTACGTAGCAGACGAAGGCGATTTTTCCTGCAGGAGGCGCGGTATCTCCAAAACTGGGCATGGGCGAAGGGATCGTTGTGGGTTGAATCATCCCTTCCGATGTTGGGAATGGTGTTGGGAGCAATGTCCCTGTTGGAGAGTTGAACAACAAAGGCTCGGGAGTGGAGGTGTTCGATGAAACGGGATCAGCCGTCGGCGCAGCCTGAGGCGGCACCGGCAGGACAGTCACGATGTAATAGAACCAGGCGACGAGAATACACAACACAAACGTCCCACAGCCCAATCCAAAGATGAGGAATTTATCAAGTGGTGTGAGCAGTTTGCCGGGAGACCGCATTAAATCCATGATTATTTCCACAACTTCGCCAACTCACTCAGTGACTTGTAATA
>CAYQOF010000132.1:0-9057 GCA_964419035.1 uncultured Anaerolinea sp.
GTGAAGAGGTGCAGGAGATTCCCGATTCGCTTACCATCATCGCCAGCGGACCGCTCACCTCTCCCGCGCTCTCGAAATCAATCGCCGCGCTGAGCAGTGAAGAGCATCTCTTCTTCTTCGACGCCATCGCCCCCATCATCCAGGCTGACTCCATCAACATGCAGATCGCCTTCCGCGCTTCAAGATATGGGACTAACACCCGTCCTTCGTCTGGGGATGGAGCAACGAACGCTCCGTCCTCCGCTCAGGATGAAGGCGATTACATCAACTGTCCATTCACAAAAGAGGAATACTACACGTTCGTGAATGAACTGCTGAAAGCCGAGCGAATCGAATTGCGCTCATTCGAAGAGGCGATCAAAAGCGGCGTGAAAGCGGGACATTTCTTCGAGGGCTGCCTGCCCATCGAGATCATTGCCGAGCGCGGACTCGATTCGCTTGCATTCGGTCCCATGCGCCCGGTTGGGCTTCGAGATCCGCGGACGGGTAGACGCCCGTATGCAGTCGTTCAATTAAGACAGGATAATCTCGCGGGCAATCTCTATAACATGGTGGGTTTCCAGACCAATCTGAAATACCTCGAACAAAAGCGCGTGTTCCGCCTGATTCCCGGACTCGAAAACGCAGAGTTCGTCCGTTACGGGCAGATGCACCGCAACACGTTCATCGCTTCGCCGAATCTCCTGCGCTCCACGCTTCAGCACATCACGCGCGACGATCTGTTCTTCGCGGGCCAGATCACGGGCGTGGAGGGTTACATGGGCAACATCGCGACAGGTTTGCTGGCGGGGGTCAACGCGGCGCGTTTGCATCACGGCGAGGAGACTATTACACTTCCGCGAACGACCATGCTCGGCGCGCTCTGCCATTACGTCACGCACGCCGACCTCAAGGACTTCCAGCCGATGAAAGCCAATTTCGGGATCCTCCCTCCGCTCGAATTCGCCTCAAAGATCGGGAAACGCGAACGCGGCAAGGCATACGCCGAACGCGCGCTCGCGGATTTACAACTTGCTCTCGACGGGGTTAAGGTTTGAAAAACCGAACCATTGCCATTTATCTTTTCATCATTGGACTCCTGCTAGCCGTCGTGACCGGCTGGTACGCGTTTTCGTTTCTGACTCGGCCCGAGCCCGCTCCCGTTTTCTTCGACGGTCAGCGCGCCTACGCCGACGTGGAGACGCAGGTCGCGTTCGGACCGCGAATTCCCGGGTCCGAGGGACATGCCCAAATCCGCGCGTGGATGCGGGAGGAACTCATCAAAGCGGGCTGGCAGGTCGAAGTCCAGGAATCCGAGGCGTTGGGGCATCCGATCTTCAACGTCGTGGCAAAAAGGGGAGACGAACCTCCGCAGATCATTCTCGGCGCGCATTACGACACGCGCATCTATGCAGATCAGGATCCTGATCCCTCGAACCGCTCACTGCCAGTGCCGGGCGCAAACGACGGCGCGTCCGGCGTTGCTGTGCTGCTCGAACTGGCGCGTACATTGCCTGAAGAGACGGTCCCTGTCTGGCTGGTGTTCTTCGACGCCGAGGACAACGGCGACATCGAGGGTTGGGATTGGATCCTTGGCTCGCGTGAGTTTGTCAGGAACAACCCCGTCCAGCCGCGCGCGGTCGTCATCGTGGACATGATCGGCGATGCGGACCTGAACATTTACAAGGAATGGAATTCCGACCCGCTCATCACAGAGGAAATTTGGGGACTCGCGGCGTCACTGGGGTATGCAGATCACTTCATGCCCGAATACAAATACTCCATACTCGATGATCATATACCTTTCCTGCAGGCTGGCATTCCTGCGATTGACATCATTGATTTCGACTATCCCTACTGGCATACACTCGAGGACACGCCCGACAAGGTCTCTGCGGAAAGCCTGGAAATTGTGGGGAAGACCCTGTGGACGTGGATCACACAGCAAAGCAGGCAACCCTGATAAAATGGTCCCGATACGCGACGCAGGGCGCCGCTACTCGACCACCAGTTACAAGACCGTGCCAAGAAAAACGACCACACCCACCATCCAAAAATTGCTCGTCAAAATACGCCCCATCTGGATCGAACGCGTCGGGCGCGAACTGGCGCGCGGCATGGAGGTGCGCGCCGGCTTCGAGCAGCAACTGGCGCGCTTCTTTGACCTGCTCGAACAATCCATCGTCACCGGCGACTCGGCATGGATGGACCCCATCCTGCTCGACTGGGCGAGGTCGTCCACCGAAACCGATCTCGAGGAGGGGCTGTATCACGTCTCGCACCTGATCAATCACATCATCGCGCTGACGATCCAGGTCGCGCGCGATACACTGACCAAGCAACAGGCGCTGGAACTGCTGGCGGCGGTCATTCCCATTTACACCTACGGGTTGGGTGTGGTGGCACGCTACGAAATGGAAACGCGCGTGGCGCACATCTCCGCCGAAATGGAAAAGGTTCAGAAGGAAATGGAACGCGTGGACAGGAGCAAGTCGGCGTTCATTTCAGTGGCGGCGCACGAACTCAAAACACCGATCACCCTGATCGAAGGCTATGCTTCCATGATGGACGATCTGCTCAACGGACAAAAGGGTGTGAGCCTCGAAAGCCTGGCGGCAGGGATGAACACCGGCATCGAGCGCCTGCGCTCCATCGTGGACGACATGATTGACGTCTCGATGATAGATAACGACCTGTTGAAACTCAACTTCCAGCCCATGCAGGTCTCGCAAATGCTCGATGCGCTGGCGCTGGAGGTCGAGGAGACCCTCCACGCGAGAAAACTCACATTGAACGTGAATGACTTCGACGGGAACAAACAGTGGATCTATATTGACCCCGAACGCATGATGCAGGCTTTGCGGAACGTGATCAACAACGCCATAAAATATACGCCGGATGGCGGCTCGATCACCGTTGACGGAAGGTCCCTGCCCGGTTTCACCGAAGTGACCATCACCGATACCGGCATCGGCATCTCACCGGAAAACCAGGCGGAGATCTTCGAGAAGTTCGGGCAGTTGGGGCGCCTGAACCTGCATTCGAGCGGGAAGACAAAATTCAAGGGCGGCGGTCCCGGGCTCGGGCTTCCCATCGCACGCGGCATCCTGGAGGCGCATGGCGGTTCGATCTGGGTCAAGTCTGAAGGGTACGATGAGGTGAAACGCCCCGGCTCCACCTTCCACATCCTCATCCCCGCGCGGACGGAACCGCCGGACCCGAACATGGCAAAGTTATTTGATACACTTGGGAATAACAAAGAAATCAATGGCTAGGAAAAATCCCCAACCCACCACATCCCCACGCGAACGGGCGTTCCTGGTCGGCGTGGAACTCTTTCAACGGAAGACGCTCCTGCCGCTCGAGGATTCGCTTGCCGAACTGGAATTATTATCCGATACATCAGGACTCAATGTTATCGGCGAACTGACCCAGAAACTGGATCGTCCGCACGTGAAGACCTACATCGGTCCCGGCAAAGTGGACGAACTGAAAGCCCTCGTCGAAGAGACGCTTTCGCAGGTGGTCATCTTCGACGACGAACTCTCGCCGCGCCACCAGCGCGAATTGCAGGAGATTTTGGGCAGCAACGTCCGCGTGCTGGATCGGACCGCGCTCATCCTCGACATCTTCGCACAGCACGCCCACACCAGCGAAGGGATGCTGCAGGTGGAACTGGCGCAGTACGAATATTACCTGCCGCGCCTGACCGGTCAATGGACACATCTGGAACGTCAGGCGGGCGGCGGAGGCGGGCGCGCCGGCTCAACGGGCGGCGTCGGTTTGCGCGGTCCCGGTGAGACACAGCTCGAAGTGGACAAACGCGTCATTCGCAGGCGCATCGCGCATCTCGAACGCGAACTCGAAAAAGTGCGCGCCCACCGCAGGCGATACCGTGCGCAGCGCAAGCGTTCGCGCATTCCCATTGTGGCTCTGGTCGGTTACACCAACGCGGGCAAGTCCACATTGCTGAACAGGATCACAAAATCGGAGGTGTATGTGGCGGATCAGTTATTCGCCACGCTCGATCCCACCACACGCCGCGTCGAACTGCCGGGCGGTTATCAGGCATTGTTCACGGATACGGTCGGCTTCATTCAAAAACTGCCCACAACACTGGTTGAAGCCTTTCACGCCACGCTCGAAGAGATCGCGGAAGCCGACCTGCTTTTGCACGTTGTTGACATTTCACACCCCAACGCGCTGAACCAGGCCGAAGCCGTGCAGGAGACGCTGGACAAGATCGAGGCGAATCACATCCCGGTCGTCACAGCCTTGAACAAAGTGGACCTTCTGCGCGACCCCGAAGCCGCACAGGAGGCAGTGAGCCATTTTTCGAAAGCGGTGACAATCTCCGCCTTGAAAGGGAGCGGGATCAAGGATCTGCTGAGGGTCGTCCAGGAGGAACTCTACGAAACGTACGCGCCGATCCGCGTGCGGCTTCCGTATCAACAGGGCGCGTTGATCTCGCTCTTCCACGAGGCGGGACAGGTCGAACTCATCGAACATGGACGCGGAGGCGTGTACATGCAGGGACGCATCCCCGGAAGATTGCTCGCACAGTTCAGCGGCTGGCAGGTCGCCAACAACCATCATGAAGCCGAAGATGAGGAGGAAGTATGAAGTGGCTCTCCAAACTCATTGACAATGCGTCGAATTACTTCGCACATCGCAAGGGCTTGCTGCCGTTGATCGGCATCCTGCTGGTGATCGTCAATTTTGTGCTGCCGTTCTTTTGGGGACCCAACTTCATCACGCTCAGCAATCTATTCCTGCACCTGGGAGTCATCGTCGCCGTCTTCGGCTTGATGCTGGCGTGGGCGCTGTAGAATGTGATTATGCCTCTTCCATCTCTCGCGCCACGCGGTCGATTTCATCCAGCGCCGCCCCTCGGGCTTTCTCCAGCCGCTCGAAGCGTTTCGTAAATTGGCTCATGGCATAGTTCACGAAATCATCCTCCACCGTCCCAAGGGGGAATGTCATAAAACTGCCTGGCTTGCTTGATTACATCATCGTAATGCAACTGGTCATGAAACAGACCGATCTGCAGGGTAACGATCAGATTACACCACCCAAATAATGGATCGTAGAGATACAGATTTCCCAAAACCTTCTCATCCTTATCTTCGTAAAACCTGCGGACTTCCGCATGCAAATCCCGTAATTCCATCTTCAACATTTCGAGCGGTACAGGTTTGCGTACGTTGAAACGCGGCGTCCACAGAAAACCCACCCAATGCGGGAACTTCGAACGTCGGTAAAGATCTTCAATCCCAGTCTTGTAAGAACGGTTTCGGCGGAGGCGTCCGTACCAGCCGTTCAATTTCCAGATCCACTTCACAGCCGGGAGGAACGAGGCAAATAAAAGATGGGTATGGTCGAGAATTTCGCCGATGCTCCATTCATTGGGAGCAGGTCTTTGCCAGAGTTGCGAATCGGTCAAACCATCCAACCCGGCAAAGGCCGATTCGCGCTGAGAGTCCAGCAGATCGAGATATCGTGATACTGTTCTTGACATACGTGTCAATTTGCGAAATTCACCGCAAAAGAATCACCCCACACCTTTGTCTCGCGCCGCATATGAAGCGACCGCCTATCTGCCCACCGCAACAACATATTCGGTAAATGCAGACCTGCGGCCTTTAGCCCGCCTGGCTGTCTCAACCAGTTCGCGCACCGTCAAAATCAATTCATCGGTCGTATCAGGCGTGAACGATGTCTCGCCATCTCTTGGACATACCCAGGCAAAAACCTTGGGAACACGAACCACGATCCCATCATCACGATATTCAAAAATGGTCTCCCGCCATTCTTTCTTGACTTTATGTTCGCCGCAAATTGGGACAGTTTTTTTCTTCATCTGATTACCTTTTGATTCTACGCCGACGTGTGGGTGGAGTTCCCCACAACTTTCGGTCGGGAATGTAGGCAGTCACAAACTCCACGTACCTGGGATCGGCATGCTCACAGACAACGTGAATATAAGCCTTTACCGTTTCGGTCAGAAACACCCGACCAGACACAAGCACACGATTTTCTTCAGGGTATGCTTCAATGATTTCACCATTCATTATGGCATCCACCATGTGCCTCCGTTCGAAGCCTTCTTTGATGGCATGTTGGACAGCGTGGCTTTTGACCAGATAACCGCCATGCCTGACCCGGCTTCGTAATTCATCAATGTTCACGGTAATGCCTCGCCAGGAATCATTCTAACACAATATGTAAATCACCCCACCACCCTCATCTCCCTCGGCATATCGGACAGCACGTCCACGCCGCTTTCGGTGATCACCACATTGTCTTCGATCCGCACGCCATTTCTGCCCGGCAGATAAATACCCGGCTCGACTGTGAACGCCATGCCGGGTTCGAGCAGTTGCATGTTGTCGCCGCGGATGTATGGCTCCTCATGACCCTCCATGCCGATGCCGTGACCGGTGCGGTGTGTGAAATATTTTCCATAGCCTGATTTCTCGATCACCCCGCGCGCGGCTTTGTCCACCTCCGCGCACGGAACGCCGGGCTTCGCGGCGGAGCGTCCCGCCGCGTTCGCCTCCCGCACGATCCTGTGGATCTTATGATACTCCTCGTCCACCTCGCCCACTGCAAACGTACGCGTAAGATCGGAGATGTATCCGCCGTACGCCGCGCCCCAATCCACAACCAGCAGATCGCCAGCCTGTAATTTCCTTTCCGAGGGTGAAGCATGGGGGTTGGCGGAATTCGGTCCTGCGGAGACAATCGGCGCAAACGGGATTTCAGAATCGGAGCCATGCCTCAATAGTTGCATGACCAACTCCGAAGCCAGTTCTTTTTCGGTCATCCTGATCTGGATTTGCGGGATGGTTGCCTCGAGCGCCTCCTGCGCGATCTTCACCGCCTTCCGCATCGCCTCGACCTCAGCCTCCTCCTTCCTCAACCGCAAACCGGACAGGACATCGCTCGCATCGGGAAAGTCCGCTTCGGGCGCGCCGTTCTTGACATGACGGAATTCCAGCAAACGTAATTGACGCGGCTCGACGCCGATCCGCTTCCCATCCAAACCCAAAGCCTGCGCCGCCTTGCAAAAGGCATTGTCCCACTCTGACGGATTCTCCGGGTACGCAAAGACCTGAAGTTTATACGGCAGGGATGCGACCTTCTGCAGTTCCAGTTCAGGCAGGACGATGGCAGGTTCCTGGTCTTTCGCGAAGAACAGAACGACCGGGCGCTCCATCAGGTGGAAGCGCAGGCCGGTCAGATACGTCAGCGTGGGACCGGGATTCAGAATAACCGAATCCAGATCGGATGTCCGTAATGAATCGTTGAGTCTGTCGAAACGGGACTGAGTCATTTACGTCTCCTTATCCAATTTATGATTGATCTTCGAGAACAGATATAAGATCCAATCCACGGGCACGGGAAAGAGCGTATCGAACGCGGTAACGATGCGGAACCACCACGGAATGACGAGACTGCGGCGCGGGCGTTTGGCGACATCCACCACGCGCCTGGCGACATAAGCGGAGGTCATGCGCAGGTTGACGAAGCGATTGATGGAGGCGCGGGCGCGGGTCTTTTCGAGCCGCCTCCCAAACTCGGTTGCCGCAGGACCGGGATAGATGCCGGATACTTTGATGCCGAACGGCGCGACCTCGCGGCGGAGCGCGTCCGTGAAGGCGCGCACGCCATATTTGCTGGCGGAATAGGTTGTAATGAGCGGCGGCGCAATGAGACCGGCAACCGACGACATGTTGATGATATGACCTGAGCGCTGCTTGATCAGGTGCGGAAGCACCGCACGCGTGACCAGCATCGTGCCGATGAGATTCACCCGGATGAGCGTTTCAATATGCCGCTCTGGTTTGAGGTTCTCGAACCAGTCCACACCCCCAAAGCCGGCATTGTTGAAGAGAATATCAATCCTGCCGTAAAGGTCGAGCGCGGTCTGCACCATCAACTCGATCTCGGCGCGCACGCTGACGTCAACGGGCACCGCCAGCGCCTCCCCGCCCTCGCTCTGGATCTCCGCTGCCAGCGCCTGCAAACGATCCAGGCGGCGCGCGGCAAGCACAACCTTGCATCCTTCCCTCGCAAACAAACGCGCCGAATCCTCGCCAAACCCCGATGATGCGCCGGTGATGAGGACGACTTTGCCCGTCAAGTCAATTGCCATGAACCCTCGTGATGCAGATCGAAGGTCGAAAGTCCAGGGTCAGAGGGATCTTCGACTTTCGACCTTCGACCTTTGACTCAGTTCCCTTGCTCCCCTTCGTTCTCCTCTTTATTCTGCTTCCTCGGTCTGGGCGGCTCGACGGTTGCTTCTTTCGCCAGCGCGATCTGCAGCACCTCATCCATGTGCTTGACCGGGATGATCTTCAATTCGGATTTGGCGGTCTTCGGCAGTTCGGTCAGGTCTTTCATGTTCTTTTCGGGCAGGATCACGGTTTTCAGCCCGGCGCGATGCGCCGCCAGCACTTTTTCGCGCACGCCGCCAATGGGAAGCACGCGTCCGCGCAGGGTGATCTCGCCGGTCATGCCGACGTGCCTGAACACGGGCCTTCCGGTCAGCGCGGAGACGATGGCGGTCGCCATCGTGATTCCAGCCGAGGGACCATCTTTTGGGATGCCGCCCTCCGGCATGTGGACGTGAATGTCCATGCGTTCGAAGACCTCCAGGTCAATGCTCAATTGCGCGGCGCGTGAGCGGATGTACGTCAACGCGGCTTGCCCGGATTCCTGCATCACCTCGCCCATCTGCCCGGTCATTTGCATCCCGCCCTTGCCCTCGAGAACCGCCACCTCCACAGCCATGATCTCACCGCCGTTCTCCGTCCATGCCAGGCTCGTCGCCACACCCACCTCGTCCATGAGTTCGGCTTCCGGTTGAAAAACCTGCTGCGGACCGAGGAACCTGTCAATCGATTCCGCGGTGACCGTCGTGGGATACTTCCTGCCCTCGGCTTTCATGCGCGCCACCTTGCGGCAGACACGCCCGATCTCGCGCTCCAGGTTGCGGACTCCCGCTTCATAAGTGTATTCACGGATGATGCGGCGGAGCGCGTCCGGCTCGAACCGAAGGCTGATCTCATCAAC
>CAYQOF010000133.1:0-5264 GCA_964419035.1 uncultured Anaerolinea sp.
AAACATTCGAAGGAGGAGATCAAAAGCCGCGTGGCTGAAATGCTCTCCATCATCCACATGGAGGAGAAGGCGAATAGTTACCCATATCAACTCTCCGGCGGGCAGATGCAGCGCGTTGCCCTCGCCCGCGCGTTGGCGATCCGACCCGAAGTTCTGCTCCTCGACGAGCCCCTCTCCGCGTTGGACGCGAAAATCCGCGTCGCTTTGCGCGCCGAGATTAGAAGCATCCAGCAGAAACTGGGCATCACCGCCATCTACGTTACGCACGATCAGGAGGAAGCCCTTTCCCTTTCGGACCGCATTGTTGTGATGAACGTCGGCGAGATGGAACAGGTCGGCACGCCCTTCGATATCTACAACTTCCCAACGACAAGATTTGTAGCCAACTTCGTCGGCTCCCTGAACACAGCCGAAGCCGAGGTCATGGATCCGGACAAGGGCATCCTGAGAATGGATGGTATTCAACTCGAAACAGCCCTCGACCTGAAAAGCAGGGGCAGGGGCGACAAGGTGACGATCGCCATCCGCCCGGAACGTCTGAACTTTTTATCCGAAGGAAAGAAGGAAAACGTCTTCGATGGCAAGGTGGAAAACATCACTTTCCTCGGCTCGGTCGTTCGTGTGGATCTGACGATCGGAAAACGGAAGTTCAGCATGGACACCTTCAACCGACCCTCGCTTTCCCTCCCCAGCGTCGGCGACCTTTGCAAGGTAACCTGCTCCAACAAGGCTGTGCTGGTTTTGAAGGAGTAGCCGAACGGAACACTACGGTTCCCATGCCGTTGGAACATCCCCTTGTGAAGTCGGGGGATGTTTTCATTTCCGCCTTCCTTGATAGTAAAATATTCGCAGATGGACGCTTTGAATGCCCTCTCGCCTTTGGATGGACGCTACGCGGACCTTGCCGCGCCCCTGGACGGATTCTTCTCCGAATTAGCCTACCTGCGCGACCGGGTGCGCGTCGAACTCGACTATTTATCTGCTCTTTCCAAAACGGGCATTTTCCGCCCCCTGACCGATTCCGAATCCGCCTGCATCGAATCCATCAAAGCGGACTTTTCCCCCGCCGACGCGGACTCCATACGCGCCTACGAGCGCGAATTTCGTCACGACGTGAAAGCCATCGAATATTTCCTGCGCGATCGATTTCAAGATACATCCCTGCGCGATTTGCTCCCCTGGCTCCACTTCGGCATCACCTCGGAGGACGTGAACAACCTCGCGCAAGCCATCGCCCTGCGCGGCGCGCGCGAGGCTGTCCTGCTTCCCGCCTTGGACGATCTGCTTGCTTCGATACGCGCCTTCGCCCGGCAGACCCGCGCCCTTCCCATGCTGGCGCGCACACACGGACAGTTCGCCGTCCCGACAACACTCGGAAAGGAATTTGCCGTTCATCTTGCCCGCCTCAAAAAGACGCGAACACAAATTGCTGAACATCGTTTTGAAGCAAAGTTGACCGGCGCAGTCGGGAACTTCAACGCCTTGCAAGCCGCCGCCCCGCACGTGGATTGGATCGCGTTCAGCAAAACTTTCATTCAAAGTCTTGGCTTCGAGCCAAATCTCATCACTACTCAAATCCTGCCGTATGACAATTGGATTCGATTCTTTGATTCCCTGCGTTTGACCAATTCCATCCTGATTGATTTCTCGCAGGATGTCTGGCGCTACATCAGCGATGGTTATCTCAAACAGGCGGTCGTCGAAGGTGAGATCGGTTCCTCGACCATGCCGCAAAAAGTGAATCCGATTGACTTCGAAAATGCGGAGGGCAATCTTGGCGTTGCCAACGCGCTGTTCGGACATTACGCACAAAAACTGGCTGTTTCGCGTTTGCAGCGCGACCTGTCCGATTCCACGGTGCGCCGCACGTTTGGGACTGCGTTCGGTCACACGCTGGTGGCATGGAAGAATTTGCTGGCTGGCATGAGCCGCATTGCCGCGGACGAGGAAAAGATCAAAACGGAGTTGAACGCGCATTGGGAGATCGTCGCCGAGGGCGCGCAGACCATCCTGCGCGCGGCAGGGCGGAGCGACGCGTACGATTCGCTCAAACGTCAGACGCGCGGACGCGTCATAACGGAGGCAGATTACAAGTCGTGGCTCGAAGCGCTGGAAGTGGACGAGGAAACGCGTTCCCGTTTGCGAGGTCTCTCGCCCGAATCCTATATCGGGCTTGCCATCCAATTGACGGATGATGTAACAGGATAATCTACCGAAAGGAGATCGTATGCGTTTACAGAATAAGAAAATTACCACGCTGATCGCCGAGGGAGTGGAGGATTTGGAATATTTCGTCCCCTTGATGCGCTTGCAGGAGGAGGGCGCGCAGGTCTTGAGCGCGGGCTTGGATTTGAAACCCGTGCGCGGCAAGAACGGGCTGGTCATCACGCCGGACGCGAAGATCGAGGACCTCAAAGCCGATGAACTCGATGGCTTGATCGTCCCCGGCGGATGGGCGCCGGATAAATTACGCCGTCATGCGGTCGTGACCGATCTCGTCCGCAAAATGGATGAGATGAAGAAGCCGATCGGGATCATTTGTCACGGCGGACTGGTGGCAATATCGGCGGGCATCGTCAAGGGTCACCGCGCGACCGGCTCGCTGGGGATCAAGGATGACCTCGTCAACGCGGGCGCGGTGTGGGTGGATGAGTCTGCTTTTCGGGACGGCAATCAGGTTTGGGGGAGGGTCGTTGCGGATATTCCCGCGTTCTGCCGGGAACTGGTCAGGTTACTGATCGAGGAGTGAATCGAAACACCGTTCAGGCTTCGAGCCGCATCGCCAATACATCCCCCAATCCGATGCGCGCCGCGAAGCAATCCCCGATCCCGCGTGGAGATTGCTTCGTCGGGATTGCGATGCTGGCGCATCTCAACCCGCTCGCAATGACATTTGTCAGGCGGGGAAAAACCGTATTAAGCCTTCGGGATCTTTGGGGCGGGAAATTCCTGCGCAAACAAAAGAATGACACGGGTCATTCCGACTCAACAATGTTGTTCGTCAACCCGCGCATCATGCGGCGGTATTTATTCTGAGCCTTTACAACGGTCGTTTCCCTGAAGCGGATCCTGCTTTTGCCCGGAACGCATTGGGCGAGCAAAGGCAGGTCTGCGCTGGCGACTGTTCCGATCTTGGGATACCCGCCGGTCGTGGGGCAATCCGCCATCATGACGATGGGCTGTCCACTCGAGGGGATTTGGATCGAGCCGCGCGTCATGCCTTCGGAGATGAGTTCGGTCGAGCCGCGATGCGTCAACGCCGCGCCTTCGAGGCGATATCCCATTCTATCGGAAGTCGCGCTTACGGAATATTCGCCCGTTAGGAAGGTTTGGAGGCTTGCGTCGGTGAAATAATCGGTTTGTGGTCCCATGATCACATCAACAACTGGATCGTCACTATACGACGGGCGCGCCTCTTCCGGCAACGTCCGCGCGGCGAGTTCGGTCAAAGAGCGGGAGGGGATTCCCGATCTTAGTACATCTCCAGCCTGCAACTGCCTGCCGTCGAGTCCGCCAAAGGCGCCGCGCAGATATGTCGAACGGGAACCAAGCGTAAGCGGAGTCTGAACGCCGCCGGAGATGGCGAGGTATGCCCACATGCCGGAGTGCAGTTTGTCCAGCCGGATCGTCCATCCGCCGCGCACGTAGCATGAACTCCAAAGCGGAAAATCCCAGATGTACACCGAGAGGCTGAAACCCGCACCGGTCACTGCGACCACGCAATCGTGCAGCGCCCGCAGCGTGATGTCACCCAGACCGATTTCGATCGCCGCGCAGTTTGCTTCATTGCCGGCAAGCAGGTTTGCCGCATGAAGCGCAAACGAATCCATCGCGCCGGATGCCGGCACGCCGAATTTTCTCCAGCCCATGCGACCGGAGTCTTGAATTGCGGCAAGCCCGTTGACTTCGAGGATTTCGAGAGACATGATCAAGAACGTCCCGCAGGTTTAATCGTATGACAACGTTGGCTCTTCAAGCCTGCGGGACGGTTACCGCTCCTCAATGAATTTCACCTCATCGCCCGGCGAAAATAAAAAAGGCGATTCGGCTTCGGGATCGAACAATCGGAACGGCGTCCAGCCGATGAGTTGCCAGCCGCCGGGCGAATCAAGCGGATAGATTCCCGTCTGCGAACCTGCGATGGCGACCGTACCGGCAGGCACGCGTGTGCGCGGCGATTCGCGCCGCGGCATGATGAGCGCATCATCCAGTTTGCCCATGTAGGGGAAGCCCGGCGTGAATCCCATCATGAAAACCGTGTAAGTCCTTTCGCTGTGGATGCGGATCACATCCTCGATGCCCAATCGAAGATGACGTGCGACGGATTCGAGATCCATCCCGTATTCTCCCCCGTATCGTACCGGGACCTCAATTTGCCTCGGCTTACGAGCGGCTGTTTCCTCGGTTTGAGACAATTTCCTGCGCAGAAAGTCCTTGATCTTCATAAATGAAATGAGGAGCGGATCGTACTGCACAAGTAGCGTTGCATACGCAGGCACGGTCTCGATGATTCCGTCCACGCGGGAGGTTTCGATGAGGTTTGCCAGCGCGTGGACGCGCCGGTTGATGAGGAGGTCAATTTCATCTCCCAGTTGGATGAGGATCGCTGAATCGCCGAGCGGGAGGATGTGAGGCTTCATCTCTCGAACAGGCTGATGCTTTCGATGTGATACGTTTGCGGGAACAGATCGAACGGGGTAACCTCTCTTAACTTGTATCCCCCGTTGATGAGCCGCGCCGCGTCACGCGCCAACGTGGACGGGTCACAGGAGACATACGCAATGAGATGCGGACTCATTTTCAGGATTCCGTCCACGACAGCCTTATCCAAGCCCGCGCGCGGCGGGTCAACCAGGACGATGTCTGGTCCCGCTTCGAGATGCGGGATCACCTCCCCGGCATCTCCCTCGTACAGTTCCACGTTGTCGAACTCATCCAGATTGACCGCGAAATCCTCGCACGCGGATTCGGACGATTCGATGCCGATCACGCGTCCGCATTTTGGAGCGAGGAACGCGCTGAAGAGACCGACTCCACAGTAGATGTCCAGTAAAACCGTAGACAAGGAAACAGGTAAGCGGGTGGATAGGTATTGCGTCATTTTCTCCGCCATGACCGTGTTGACTTGGAAGAAGGAAGGCGCGGAGACCTTGAAGTCGCGGTCCAATACGCGCACGAAGATGTGATCCTTGCCTGCAATGACGATTGTGTTCTCTTGGTAGACATGCGTGATGGAAATCCCCGCTTCGATCTCCAGTTCGGGC
>CAYQOF010000133.1:5364-9038 GCA_964419035.1 uncultured Anaerolinea sp.
CGCTTCGTCTCCGGGTCTCGATACGCCCCGACAGGCATGGGGCTGCTCGACCCTCCGCTCAGCGCGAGAGGGGAAACATAGCCCAACTTTCCATCTTTCGTCAAATGGAATTGCACGTGATTACGATAGTTCCACTGATCGGGGCTTGCAACCATCGGCTGGACGGGTGGGTTTTCGATTTTGCCGATGCGCGTCAATTGGTCGCGTAAAATTTCGGTCTTCGCCTCCAGTTGTTTTTCGTACGGCATGTGCTGGTAATGACATCCGCCGCATGACCTCTCCCCCGACCCCTCTCCCATAGGGAGAGGGGAGAAGAAGTGTTTGCATTTTGCAGGAATACGATCTGGCGAGGATTCGAGAATTTGGAGGATTTCCCCGCGTGCGAAGTTTTTCTTTTCCTCCGTCAATCTCACACGGACTCTTTCGCCCGGCAGCCCAAACGGGATGAAAACCGCACGTCCGTCGGGCAGACGCCCCATTGCCTCTCCACCGTAGGTCAGTTTTTCGATGACCAGATCGTGCTCCGGATCACCTCTGAAGTACATTGACAACAGCCTGCACGATCTGTGCCACTTGAAGTGGAGTTAATACACCCAGACGCTTAACCAACCTTCGCTGAGATACAGACCGCACTTGTAACCCATCTGAAGCCGATGTTTTGCTTAATCCATTATTTTCGTCCGGGTCAATGCGTACCATCCAGGATGCAGATGCGTAACGGTCCTTCCAGTCTGTAAATGGAACGATAACTTTTAGAGGTAATATTCCGACCAGATCACTGCTTATGATCACCGCTGGACGTGTTTTCCTGATCTCTGATCCAATTGTCGGATCGAGATTTACCAACCAGATTTCACCTCTCTTCATAATTCTTCATCCTCAAAGAGGAAATCGTCTGCATCCAATGCTGTGAATTCGGTCAATTCAGGGTTGGTGGTGTAATCCGCCTGAAGCTCCCGTGCAGCAAGCAACATTTGTCGGCGCTGACGAAAGCGCAACTCACGTTCAATCATCTCTCGGACAATTTCTGAGATGCTACGCTTCTCCTCTTCTGCAATGAGGGTCAGGATCTGATGTTGAGATTTTTCAAGCAAAATTTGGGTTCTTTGCAATTCCATTGTACACATCCTTTATGTGTAATTTCAATACACATGATTATTGCTCATAACTGGTGAATTGTCAAGAAAAATGGGAAAGGCTGATGACAACCTTTCCCATTACGAAGCTCTCCTTCGTCTATTTCAATTTACTTTTTCAAGTACTCTTCCATCGCCTCAAGCAGTTTTTCGATGTCCTCCATTTGCGTCTCGCCCATGTGCGCGATGCGGAAGGTCTTCTCCTTGATGGGCCCGTACCCGCCTGCGATGCGCATCTCGCGTTGTTTTAGGAACGCGTTCAAGTCAGAGACGTTGATGCCGCGCTCGTTCTTGATGGTCGTGACTGTCTGCGAGCGATAACCTTCCGGCGCGTACATCGAGAGGTTGTGCGCGTCCGCCCAGCCCTGCACGCGCTTCGCCATCGCGGAGTGACGCGCGAAACGATTCTCCAATCCCTCTGCAAAGATGCGATCCAACTGGAAATCAAGCGCAAAAATCAAAGACATGGCCGGCGTTGCGGGCGAGGAATCCTTCAGGCGGTGTTTCTCCATGCGGAGGAGGTCGAAGTACCAGCCGCGGTTTTCGACGGTCTCGGCTTTTTTCATGGCGCGGTCTGAGACGGCTCCGAGCGCGAGACCGGGCGGAAGCGCAAGACATTTCTGCGAGGAAGTGAGGACCATATCGAGTCCCCAGGCGTCCATTTCGATCTTTGCGCCGCCGAGTGAGGAAACCGCGTCCACGAAGATCAATGTATCGGGCGCGGCCGCGCGGACTGCCTCGGCGATCTCCTTGACGGGATTCTGCATCCCTGTGGAGGTCTCATTGTGGACGATGGTCAGGGCTTCGAATCCGCCTTTTTTAACGGCATCCGCTATTCGGTCGGGTGAGGCGGGCTTGTCCCATTCGAAGGCGAGTTTTTCGACATCCTTTCCGTTCGAGACGGCGACCTCGTACCAGCGATCCGCAAACGCGCCGTTGACCACGGAGAGGACACGTCTATTCACAAAGTTGCGGATGGCGGCTTCCTGCAATCCCGTGCCGGAGGATGCGGTGAGGAAGACGCGGTATTGGGTGTAGAAAAGCCCCTGCGATTTTTCGGAGGCGCGGCGATAGATGGCTTCGAATTCCCTGCTGCGATGCGGGAGCATGGGTTTGGCTTGCGCCTGAAGCACCTCATCGGCAACATCCACGGGACCGGGGACGAACATGCGCGGCATAGTTTCTCCATTGGCGGAGTATCATTCCGCCCCACGAAATTAATTCAGGAAGAACGAAAGAACGATCAACACGAGAACGAAAAATCCCGCGAGCGAGCCGATGCGTTTCAAATCCTTTTTGATGTCCGAGTAATCGGGGTTGAATTCGCTTCGGCTGGGCGAGGAGGTGGTCACACTCACCGTGGTCGTCGTTCGTCTGTTTTTCTTTGCCATTTCTACTCCTTGTGTCATTGCGAGTGAGCGCTGCGCTTCGTCTTCACTGAGTTCCGCTCAGCGCGAAGAGCCGCTCGCAATGACAATCTTTGAAATTAATTTTGCAGCCGACCGAAAACGACAATGCGCTGGTCGTTCACAAGATAGGGATAGCACGAGATCAATGTCACCGTTGGGCTGCCTGTGGATGCCATCACTTCCACGGCTGTCGGTTCGACGATTGCCGTGCGATCCACGATGTAGACATACTGTCTCTGTTGTGTGTAGATGATCACCTGATCGCCGGGCGAAAGCTGGTCCAGATAACGGAAGATCTCGCCATACACATCGTTATGCGCCGAGAGAACCACATTTCCATTCTGTCCCGGGTTTGCCGAGCCGATGTTCTGCCCGACTCCCTTTTTCAACTGTTCCCAGCCGTCGCCCTGCACGATGGGCGCATCCACGTTGATGGCGGGGACCTGAATCCGTATCGCCTGATCTGGCGCGGGCGTGGGGATCGGGATGTTCGCCAGCGACTGCACCATCGGGCGCAGGTGTTCGGGGATTTCCGCCTCGTTGGGGCGCGTATTGCCAAACGCGTCGGGCGGCGTATGACCCGAGGGCAGCACAACCGCCATCACAAGCGGCGTCGGCGTGAACGTCTCCTGGATGAGAGCCGAGGCGACCTCCTCGTTCAACGCGCGCAGGACGCCGAATCCGCTGATGAGGACCCCGACGAGACCGACCACCGCCAGGACTTCCACCGCCAACAGGAAGCGGTCCATCACCCGTCGGCGCTTCGACGCGGGGACCTGGGGCTGGTCGCTGGTTTCCTCGAGCGTATCCACCACCGGGGCGGACGCGGCGAAGGCGTCCGGCTCCACATCCACCACGCGTCCCGTCCGCTTGAAATGTTCCAGTCTCTCGCGCCGCGCGCCGCGCCGTTTCTCGATCAACAAGCGGCGTAATTCCTCAACGGATAATTCTTCAGGGGCTTTACGTCTCGGCATGTCGAGGGGATTATACCGCATGGAAGGATGTATAATTTAATTTGCTGCCGTACATTTGAACCGCGAAGCCCGCAAAGGTCGCCAAGAAAACTCTTGAAACCTTTGCGTTCCTGGCGTGCTTGGCGGTAAAAATTGGCGGATGTACGGTAGAGAAT
>CAYQOF010000134.1:0-1560 GCA_964419035.1 uncultured Anaerolinea sp.
GCAAGTTTTTTGCGTTCAGCGGCGGGATCATTTGCAGATTCGATCCGCTTCTTGAACAAAATATTTGCCGCGCCCTCCGCTCCGAGGACGGCGATTTCCGCCGAGGGCCAGGCATAGGTAATATCGGTGCCGAGATATTTGCTGGACATGACAATATACGCGCCGCCATACGCCTTGCGCGTGATGATGCAAATCTTCGGGACGGAGGCTTCAGAGTACGCGTATAGCAATTTTGCGCCGTGACGGATGACGCCGCCATGTTCCTGCGCAACGCCGGGCAGAAAGCCGGGCGAATCAACGAAGGTCACAAGCGGGAGGTTGAAACAATCGCACATTCGCACGAAGCGGGTCATTTTATCCGAGGCGTCAATGTCAATCACGCCTGCCATGACGGATGGCTCCTGAGCCACGATGCCGGCGCTGTGACCGCCAATGCGCGCCAATCCGATGATGGCGTTGCGCGCCCAATCGGGCTGGATTTCGAGGAACGTGCCGCTGTCCACGATGTTTTCGATGACCGCGTGCATGAAGTACGGTTCCGACGCATCCAACGGGATGATGCTGTTGAGCGATTCGTCCATGCGGAGCGGGTCGTCGTCCGATTTTTCGAACGGCGGGTTTTCCACATTGTTCGAGGGCAGATACGAAAGAAATTGCCTGGTCAGTTCGAAGGCGTTCTTTTCGCTTTGCGCGCTCAAATGTGCGACACCGCTGATGGATATATGCACTTTCGCGCCGCCCAGTGACTCCGCGTCGATCACTTCGCCTGTCACCTCTTTGATCACGTCTGGTCCGGTCAGGAACATGAACGATTGCCTCTCGACCATGATGACCAGGTCGGTCAGGGCGGGTGTGTACGCCGCGCCGCCCGCGCAAGGTCCCAGCATGACGCTGATCTGCGGCACCACGCCCGAGTATTGCACGATGCGCCGGAAGATTTCCGCATAACCGCCCATCGAGCGCACGCCCTCCTGAATGCGCGCGCCGCCCGAGTCGATCAACGAAACGATCGGCGCGCCGCTGTGAGCCGCCAGGTCCATCACGCGGCAGATCTTGTGCGCCTGCATCTCGCTCAACGTGCCGCCATAGATCGTGTAATCCTGTGAATATAGATAAACCGTCCGCCCGTTGATCTGACCGTAGCCTGTGATCACGCCGTCGCCGTAAAACTTTTCCTTCAGCAAACCCATCTCATCGCCCTGATGTGTGACGAACGGCTCGATCTCGTTGAACGTCCCTGCATCGAGCAACGTCTCGATCCGTTCGCGGGCGGTCATCTTGCCTTTGGCTTTTTGTTTTTTGACGCGTTCCTCGCCGCCGCCTTCCAGCGCCTTCGCGCGCATCCTGCGCAATTCGAGAATTCTCGGATCTTCATTGGACATAAGATTACCTCGCTCATCTTGTGCAAAACGTCCCGAAGGCTCCCGTGAAGCAGGCTTGACTTTTGCCCAAGCCTTCGGGACGGTATTTAACATAAGTCGTCACACGCGGACGAGTATAGTAACGCATTATAAGTCAAGCCAGTGATGGAAGGCACGTGGAAATAGGACAATCCGCCTC
>CAYQOF010000134.1:1660-4090 GCA_964419035.1 uncultured Anaerolinea sp.
TCAATCGTATACACCTGACCAGTCTCCAGTCTCTGATTGGGCGAGTCGCCGTATTTCTCCCAAAGCGGACCAAGCAACGCACCGCCATCGTGAGCGACACGTCCGAGTTGGTGACCGAGGGCGTAGTTGTATTCGGGGTAGCCTGAGTCGGTGACGATTTCTCGCGCGATAACGTCAATCGAGTTGCCCGTGACTCCCGCTTTCATCGCTTCGCGGGATTTCTCGATGGCGGTGCGGACTGTGACAAATCCGCGTTGGACTTCGGGCGGCGCTTCGGTCTCGCCTTCGCGCAACACGTAACAGACGCGCTGAATATCGGAGCAATAGTCTTCGTATTTCACGCCAAAATCGAAATGGATGATATGTCCGCGTTCGATTTTGATGTCCGTCGGTCCGCTGTGCCCGACCACTTTGTTGGGACCAGAATTCACAGCGGGACAGTTCTCAGCGGGCCAAGCCATGCCCACACTATATTCTTTTGCGAGTTTGTGCATGTATGCGCCGACTTCGATCTCGGTCATGCCGACTTTGATAAAGTCGAAAGTCTTTTGGTAAATCTCGTCCGTGATCTCGATGGCGCGTTGGATGCGGGCGAGTTCTTCGGGAGTCTTGCGTCCGCGCAGGGCGTTGATGACGGGTTCGGCGCTAATGAGTCGATCCAGGTACGGCGTATCGCTCAAGTAATCACGGAGCATCTCGTACATGGCGTGAGTCAAACCGTCAGCGTGGACGTTGTTCCTCGAGGTGTTGACAGCAATTCGGTCGGGGTGGAGGCGTGCCATCGTCTCGCGCAAGAGGTCGCGGATGGATTTGTCGTATCCCAAAATTTCATCGAAGACGCCAAGTCCCCTCACCGCCTCCTTTTCGAGATTGCCGATGATGGCAATTCTTTCGCCATTACGCGTGAAGATCAAGGCAGATTGCCACGTGAGGTCGTTGGGACCGATGAGGAAATCCAGAACGGGATCGCGCACGCCGCTGGTCTCACGCACGAACGTGAGCCATAGATCGGTTCCTTGTTCTTTTAGAATTCCAATGGCTTGATCGACTTTTTCCTGAATGAGGGTCATGGGTTCTCCTTGTAGGTTAAGACCTGACAAGTTTTGGAGGGACTTTGATTGACGACGAACCTTGTCAATTCGATGAGCAATGAAGTTTTCGGCGCGGATGAAACCTGTCAGGTCTGTTGTTTGCGCGGGTCTTTGACAATGAACCACAGTATTGACATCATAACAATGGATAGCATGGCCGACAGGGCAAACGTTGACGAAAAGCCCTGTGTGTCCGCGATCCACCCGCCGAGGAGCGGCGCGAGGATCGTGGCGGGCGCGGTGAGCGTTTGCGCGAGACCGATGTAAAACGGACGCTCCGCTTCGCCGCTGAAGTCAACGGTCATGGTCATACTGTTCGTCCAGATCGAAACGTTGGCAAGACCCGCGAGAATGAAGATGGGAAAGAACCAGGCGAGCGATGGAGCGACCCATGCAAGGATGGAACTTAGCATTGCAGATGCCGCGCCGAGCAGGAGCATGTACCGATGACCGACACGGTCTCCCAGCCATCCCATGCCCGCGTTGGCAACGGTCTGTGAGATGGTGAGCGCGGCGGTGAGATATCCCGCCGTGACCGTGTCCATTTGGAATCGGCGCAGGGCATATACGATGTAGAACGCGAAGCCCATGGTCGCAAATTGCGAGAGCGTCCGCACGAGGAGGAACCATCTGAAGTTGCGGTCGCGCTGGAGGATGCGCCCCGCTCCCCGCCAGAAGGGGGACGGTTTTTCTTCGATCACTTTGTCGTAATCCGCGGGTTCACGCGTGAGCGCGAGCGCAAACCATGAAACCGTGAAGAACAGGCTGGCAATCAGAAAACAATACATGAAATCGAACGGCGCGTCGTACCAGTCCAGCAGATAGCCCGCGCCGACTGCTGAGATGCTGATGAACAAATTGGCGATCGCGGCTTGTGTGCCGAAGAAGGTGCCACGCGATTCAGGAGGCATGATTTTTGAGATCAGACTCGTCCACGCGTTGGCGGTGAAGCCGCCGCCCAGTCCCTGCCAGATGAGCAGGAGAAAGGTGAGGACGAGTCCCGTTTGGATGCCGATGGTGGGAATCAGTAAGGCTACCGCTGCAAAACCAAGGAACGGGACGCGCTCGTGGATGGTGTTCATCAACACTGTCCGCTTGAAGCGGCGCAGGCGCGCGGTGTAGCTGGCAGTGAAGAGTTGCGGCAATAGCCATCCCGTGGAACGGATCGCAGGGACGAGTCCGATCAACGTGGCGGAATCAGTCATCGAAGCGACGAATAGCGGCAGGATCGTCCCGAAGGAGGCGAAGCCCAGCGCCAGTCCAAAAAAACCGCCATCGGTCAGATTGACGATGACGTTATGACGCAAATGTTTGCGGGTGAACTGTTCGACCCGGGTGA
>CAYQOF010000134.1:4190-8959 GCA_964419035.1 uncultured Anaerolinea sp.
CAAACTCAAAAAAGGCGAAGCCACCCGCCTTGCCATCGAAGAGGCGGCAATGGGATTGTTCCTCGAACAGGGTTATGCCGCCACCTCCATGCGCCAGATCGCCGAGAAGGTAGACCTGGCGCTGGGCGGTATCTATAACCACTTCAAAAGCAAGGAAGATATCTTCAAGGGCATCATCATTGACAAACATCCGTACAAAAAACTGCTCCCTGCCATTCTTGCCGCGGAGGGGGAAACGCTGGAGGAGTTTTTCAAGAACGCCGTCCACATCGTCATCTCAGAGATGGGGAAACGACCCGAATTCCTGAACCTGTTTTTCATCGAACTCGTCGAATTCAAGGGAAAACACGGCGCATTGATGTTGCGCGAGATCGCCCCGAAGGTGCTGCCCGTCTTCGAACGCGTCATTAGAGGACGGAAAGGCTTGCGCGTGACCAACCCCGCCCTGCTCATGCGTTCCTTCTTCGGCATGATCATGTCTTATTTTGTGACGGAAATGGTCATCTCCAATTCCGTCATCAGCAAACTCATGCCCAAAAACACCGAAGACGCCTACGTGGATATCTTCCTGCACGGCATACTAAAGTCGGAAGGCTGAATTATGAAATCTGAACTTTCGGAATTCATAATTCAGCCTTCATAATTTGGAGATTTTATGAACACCCGCCTCCTCTCCATCATCCGCAAGGAATTCATCCAGATCTTCCGCGACCCGCGCACGCTCGCCCTGATCCTGGTGATCCCAATCGTGCAATTGTTCCTGCTGGGATATTCGGCGACAAGTGATGTCCGCAATATTCCGCTGGCGGTGCTGGATCGAAGCCGAAGCGTGGAATCGCGCGCCCTGCTCGATTCCTACCGCGCCGCGGATTATTTCCGCGTTGCCTATATGGTTCATTCCGAATCTGAGATCGAAGACTTGATCATGACCGGCAAGGCGCGCTCCGCCGTGATCATCCCGCCCGATTACGCCCGGCGACTTGCCGACGGGAACGCGCAGATCGCCTTCGTCCTCGACGGCTCCGACCCAACCAGCGCATCCACCGCCCTCGCCGCCTCGCAGTTGATCGGGCAGGCGCACGCTTCGGGCATCCTCCTCCAAAAGTTCGAGCGGAGCGGCATGAGCCTGCGCGTGCAGCCGCCCGTCGAAGTCCGCACGACCGTCTGGTTCAACCCCGACCTCATCAGCGCGCACTTCATGATACCAGGCGTGATCGGCATGATCCTGTACGCCATCGCCGCCATCCTCACCGCCACCTCCGTTGTGCGTGAACGCGAGCGCGGCACCATCGAGCAACTCCTCGTCACGCCCATTCGTCCGTGGGAACTCATTGTCGGCAAACTTACGCCGTATGTGATTCTCGGTTTCTTCAACACCCTCGAGGTCCTCGCTGTGGGGCATTGGTGGTTTGGCGTTCCCATCCGCGGCGACCTCGGACTCATCATTTTGCTTTCGGGCGTGTTCCTGGTCACTGGGCTGGGCATTGGTCTGCTTGCCTCCACCATCGCCAACACACAACAGGAAGCCATGCTCACCGTCTGGCTGACCCTCCTGCCGAGCATCTTCCTCTCGGGCTTTTTCTTCCCGCTCGAAGCCATGCCCCGCATCCTGCAATTGATTTCCTACCTGATGCCGCTGCGCTATTACCTCGTCATCATCCGTTCGTTATTGCTTAAAGGCGTCGGTCTCGAAATGATCCAACTGGATGTCCTTGCCATGACCCTCTTCGCAATCGGCATCATGACTCTCGCCGCGTTGCGCTTTAGAAAACGTCTCGATTAATAACCCTGCGTAGATGGCGTTCTCTAACGCCATGCGGAGCATTAGAGAATGCTCGCTGCGCGATAAAAGGAGTTCAACATGCACAAACCGCCTCTTGCCGTCCGTATCGTTGTCATCTTGCTTGTCCTCTCGACGATTCTTTACTACGCTTTCCGCACCCTCACGCCCGAAGAGAACGGCGCGCTCACAGCCTCAGGCACGATCGAATCGGTGACGGTGAATCTCGCGCCCGAGATGGCGGGCAAAGTGAAGGATGTGTTTGTCGAGCAGGGTCAAACCGTTCGGAAGGGAGATCCGCTTCTTTCCCTCGACGACAGCCTGCTGGCTGCCCAACGCGCCGTCGCCTCCGCCCAAGCCGACTCTGCCAAATCCGCTCTCAACACCGCGCAAGCCGCCTACGCGACAGCCCAACAGCAATACGATGTGACCCTCACCAACGCCATCGCACAGGAAGCCTCCACGCGCCTCGCGGTCTGGCGCACGACCAAGCCGGGCGAATTCGACCAGCCCGTTTGGTACTTCTCGAAAGAAGAACGCCTCAATGCCGCGCAAGCCGAAGTGGACGCCGCGCTCGCGAAACTTGAGAATGCCCAAAAGAAATTGGATGACCTCCAGAACAACGCGGGTGGTTCTCAATTTTTGAAACTCGAAGCGACTCTCGCCCAGGCGCGCCTCGCGTTCCAAAATGCCAAAGCCGTCTACGACCGCACTTCGGGCGCATCGGACAGCCAGGACTTGCGCGACGCCGCGCAGATCGTCCTTGACGATGTCGAACTCGCATTGGACGACGCGCAAAAAGAATACGATGACGCGTTGACCACCGACGGCGCGCAGGACCTTCTCGAAGCCCGCGCGAATGTGATCGTCGCGCAGGAGATTTACGATACGGCGGTGGATAACCTCCGCGCCCTGCAAACGGGACTCGATGCTCCAGCCGTGATTACTGCGCAAAAAGCCCTCGACCAGGCAAAAGCCGTCATGGAACAAGCCGAAGCCGCGGTCAGAACCGCCGAAGCGAATCTCGCATTGCTCGATACGCAGATGACCAAACTCACCGTCTACGCGCCCATGGATGGAATCATCCTCACGCGCAACGTCGAGCCTGGCGAATTCGTCCAACCCGGCGCGGTCGCGTTGACCATGGCAAACCTCAGCGAATTGACCATCACGGTTTACGTCCCTGAACCGCGCCTCAACGAAATCCGTCTCGGTCAGGGAGCCTCCGTCACCATTGACGTTGCCGCAGGTGAAAGTCCCGTCTTCGACGCCGAGATCGTCCACATCGCGGACAAGGCTGAATTCACCCCGCGCAACGTGCAAACCGTGGAAGGACGCAGTTCGACAGTCTTTGCTGTGAAACTAAAAGTCACCGACCCGGATGGCAAATTGAAAATTGGCATGCCAGCGGATGTTATTTTCCGTTAAACGTCGAACGTCACACGTCGAACGTATATATCGAACCTAATCCCTATAACAAACGGAGGAAGAAATGGCAGGTATTACTCGCTTTGAAGAGATTGAGGCATGGAAGACCGCCCGACAACTGACCAACCTGATTTACAGGATTTCAGAACAAGGTTCATTCGCGAAGGATTATGGCTTGAAGGACCAAATCCGCCGTGCTTCTGTCTCTGTAATGAGCAACATTGCGGAAGGTTTTGAAAGCCGAACCGATACGCAATTCATTAATTACCTTGGACATGCAAAAGGTTCATCGGGTGAAGTTCGTTCGCAGTTGTATGTCGCTCTTGATTTGAAATACATTTCACAGGAGCAATTTGCAGAAGCCTACGAGTTTGCCGACAAAACCTCCCGTCAGGTCAGCCGATTCATTGATTATCTCGAATCCCACCCTCGCGGTCGCCGCTATAGTGAAGACTCGCCTGACTACAACACCGACGTTTGACGTTCAACGTTCGACGAAATAGCCTTCCATCCCAACAATGAATAACCTTCTGGTCTCTGCCACTAACATCAGCAAATCCTTCGGTGACGCTCATGCGGTCAATGGAGTTTCGTTGTATATCCGCGCGGGCGAAATCTACGGACTCGTCGGCGCGGATGGCGCGGGGAAGACGACGACGATTCGTCTCCTTGTCGGCGCGCTCAAAGCGGACGCGGGCGAAGTGAATATTTGCGGCTATGACATCAACAAACAAACGGAACAGGCGCGCTCGCAATTCGGTTACCTCTCGCAGCGTTTCTCAATGTACGAAGACCTGACCGTCCTCGAAAACATCCGTTTCTTTGCCGAAGTACGCGGACTGAGATCGAACGAGTGGTTCCCGCGCTGCATGGAAATTCTGGAATTCGTCGGTCTCGAAAAATTCACCGAACGAAAAGCAGGTCAACTTTCGGGCGGTATGAAACAGAAATTAGGATTGGCAACTGCGCTGGTGACGAAACCGCGCGTTTTACTTCTCGATGAACCGACAACAGGCGTTGATCCTGTGACGCGGCAGGATTTTTGGCAGTTGGTGATCAAGTTGGTTTCGCAGCCTGCCTTAAACCGTCAAGGCGCGACACTTGCACCTGGCGCACACCTTCCCTGGCGGGCGGTGCCAGGGAGTGCAGGTGAGGACTCGAGGGAACTTAAAAAAGAAGAATCTTTGCGCTCTTCGGGTCTTCGCGGTGAAGAATTAAGGGGCGTCGCCGTCCTCATCTCCACCCCCTACATGGACGAAGCCTCGCGCTGTCACCGCGTCGGGTTCATGAAGGCGGGGAAAATCATCGCCGAGGATACGCCACCCAACCTGCGCGCGCGGCTCAATGGACGCGTCCTCGAATTGCGCGGCTCGCCGTTGAATTTACTGCGTCGCATCACGCACGAGGACGAAGATGTCGAGGACGTACAGGCGTTCGGCGATAGACTCCACATCCGCGTCGGCGAGGGGAAGGCTCAGGATGTTTTGAACAGGCTCAAGTCGAAGATAAGAAGCGCAGGCGGTCACGTGGACGAACTCCGTTCCGTGCCTCCCGTCCTCGA
>CAYQOF010000135.1:0-6969 GCA_964419035.1 uncultured Anaerolinea sp.
GCCTTCGGGACGTTCTGCGTAAGGTGAGTTATTCATGACACATGATGCCACTTAAAACCCAGCCGGGAAGCGGTAAAATTGCCCCCTGATGGAAATTGCAGAGAAAATCCAGGGCATTCTCGCCACCCTCCCCGCCAAGCCCGGCTGTTACCTGATGAAAAACGCCGAGGGAAAGGTCATCTACGTTGGCAAGGCGGTCAACCTGAAAAACCGCGTCCGCTCGTATTTCCACGCGGATTCCAGCCACGACGTGAAGACCTGGCGTCTGGTGCGCGAGATCGCGGACATCGAGTGGATCGTCGTCGGTTCGGAACTCGAGGCGCTCATCCTCGAGATGAACCTCATCAAGAAACATCGCCCGAAATACAACGTCCGCCTCAAGGACGACAAACGATACCCCTACATCAAAGTCCACTGGGCTGACCCCTTCCCCAAGGTCACCGTCACGCGGCAGATGACCGATGACGGCTCGCGCTACTTCGGTCCCTACACCTCTGCCTGGGCGGTCTATCAGACATTGGACGTGTTGCGGAAAATCTTCCCCTACCTGACGTGCGACCGCGAGATCACTGGGATGGACAAGCGGGCGTGTCTTTACTACGACATCAAGCTGTGTACCGCTCCCTGCATCGGCGCGGCGTCCCAAGCCCAGTACCGCCAAATGATCTCTGACTTGATGGATTTCCTCAGCGGACACAGCGAGGGCATTGTGACGCGTTTGCAAAAGGAAATGGAAAAGGCGTCCGAGGAAATGCGCTTCGAGAAAGCTGCCGCGGTGCGCGACCAACTCAAAGCCATCCAGTCCATCATCGAACGTCAGCGGATCGTCTTCGCCACCGATTACCTCGACTCGGATGTGCTCGCCATGGCGCGCAGTGATGGCGAAGCCTGCGTGCAGGTCTTCTTCATACGCGGCGGAAAATTGATCGGGCGCGAGTACTTCATCCTCGAAGGCACGGAGGATGCGAAGGACACTGAAGTGATGGAACAATTCATCACGCAGTTCTACACCGAAGCCGCAACCATCCCGGGACAGGTCATGCTCCCGCAGGAGATCGAGGAGGCGAAAATCATCGGTCAATGGCTGCGTTCGAAACGAGGCGGCGGGAAAGTGGAATTTTTCGTGCCGAAAGAAGGACAGCCGCACGAACTCGTTCAGATGGCAACGGAAAATGCCACAGAGACCCTGCAAGCCCTGCGTGCCCAATGGCAGGCGGATACACACAAACAGGAGCAGGCTCTGGCGGAATTGCAACAGGCGTTGAATCTGCCCGAACCTCCCAACCGCATCGAGTGCTATGATATTTCCAACACACAAGGGACGGCAATCGTTGGCGCGATGGTTGTTTTCACGCAGGGCGTGCCGGACAAGAAACTGTATCGCAAATTCAACATCGAGAGCGTGATCGGCGCACCGGATGATTTTGCCTCGATGGAGGAAATGCTCATGCGCAGGTTCCGTCGGTGGCGTTCGGCTCAGGAATCGCTGAATCAGGTTGGGGCGAAGGTTGACGCGTCGTTCTCCTTCCTGCCCGATCTGATCATCGTAGACGGAGGCAAGGGTCAGTTGGGACGCGTCGTGCAAGTCCTGGAGAAGTTCGAATTACTGGACAAAGTCCCGGTGGTCGGGCTCGCCAAACAGCAGGAGGAGATCTTCTTTCCGCACAGGTCAGAATCTCTCTTGCTGCCGCGTCATTCACAGGGACTATACCTCCTCCAGCGCATCCGCGATGAGGCGCATCGCTATGGCATTACCGCGCACAGGAAGAAGAGGCAGAAACTCGGCATGGCTTCACAGTTGGATTCGATCCCCGGCATCGGACCGACGCGGCGCAAAGCCCTCTTGAAACATTTCGGTTCTGTGGATAAGATTAGAGAGGCTTCGCTCGAGGAACTTGCCAGCGTGAATGGCATGAACACCAAAACGGCAGAAAGCGTCAAGGCGCATTTGGAATAGGAGTGAAAATGGTTACTGTTTCCCTGTCCGACCCAGTCTATGAAGTACTGCGTCAATTGACCCGTCAGGAAAAGGTTGACGTTGCCTTGTCCGTCGCCCTGAAGGATTTGCTTCAACTGAAAAAACAAAACATCGAAAACCAGATCGAATCGTTTGAAGAAAAATATGGCATGACCTTTTCCGAGTTCGAACAGGCTTGTAAGGATGGCAGGATCAAGGATCCTTTCTCTTACGAAGTGGAAAAGGACAACTGGGAGTGGGATGCGGCTCTTGCAGAACAACAAACTCTCGAGGCGTTTTTACAATGGCTCGAGTAACGTCGGTGGATGAATTTGAAAAACGCCTCAGGGCGGTCTGTAAAGACTCGTCAAGCGTGATGCGAACTGCCGTGCTGAGCGGAAGTTTGCGCCATAAACAATTCAGGATTTTTCTGCGAGACCGCACATTCGTTGACGTGTATTACAATCAGGAAAATGGCAAGACGGCATTCGCCCAGATCAATAACGATGCGCGCGTTTTTGGCGCAGATAATACGAACGGCGTCTGGCACTGGCATCCACGTGAAAATCCTGCAGGTCACCGGGAATCGGACACAGAGATAACTTTCGAAGAATTTATGAAACGGTTGGAAGAATACCAGGGCAATGAGACAGATCTGGGTAGTTGACGACGACGAGGAAATGAGCCGTGCGATCAGTTTGATGCTGCAGGTGCTCGAATGTGACGTGACCATTTTCCAGAATGTCCGCTCTGCCGCGCAATCGCTGGTGGCTGGCAGAACACCGGACCTGCTCATTCTGGATATCAACATGCCCGAAGTGTCGGGGCTGGACATGGTCGAATTCCTGCGGCGCAAACCGGAATGGAAAGACCTGCCCATCGTGATGCTTTCCTCCGAGGCGACGGATATCATGGTGGACAGGGCGCTCGAACTCGGCGCGGACGCCTACGTGATGAAACCCGTGACACTCGAGGAACTCGATAAAGCGATGAAAACAGCCTATGAAAGGCATATGAAAGTGTGAGTACAAAATGGCAAACAGAAAGTCAAAGAATAAAATCCAGACAAAACCCAAGGAGAGCGAGCCGGGGACGAATCGTCTCCTGCGGATCGTCGTGATCATTTTTTCCATCTTGATCGTCCTCTCCATGGTGCTTGCGGCAGTCGCAACTTTCTAGAATCGTTACCGCTCTCCCAACGAATGATATAATCACCGCCGCGCGGCGCGTTCAGCCGCGCTTTATTACGCACATGTCATTGCGAGGAACGATGGTCGAGTAGTGGCGCTGCAGGCGCCATGTATCGAGACCGGGCGAAGAAGTAATCCCCTTGATCATTGGTAGATTGCTTCGCCCCTGCGGCGCTCGCAATGACAGAGGAAAGACATGCTCGACAAACTAAAAGGCATCGAAGAACGATACGAACAACTCGGACGGGAACTGCTCGAAGTGGGCAGTGACTATCAACGCGCTGCGGAGATCAACAAGGAACGCGTCGATCTCGAAGACATCGTCGAGAAGGCGCGCGAATACCGTCGGGCGATGAAAAGCCTCGAGGAAGCCAAAGCAATTCTCGAGTCCGAGAAGGACGCGGAACTGGTCGCATTGGCGGAATCCGACGTCGCAGACCTCGAACCGAAGATCGAAGCGCTCGAAAAAGAGATCAAGGGGATGCTGGTTCCCAAAGACCCGCGCGATGAAAAGGATGTGATCGTGGAGATCCGCGCCGGCACAGGCGGGGACGAAGCCGCCATCTTTGCGGGTGACCTCTTCCGCATGTACACGCGCTTCGCGGACCGTCAGCGCTGGAAGAACGAAATCCTTTCCGAGAACGCCATCGGTGTGGGCGGATACAAGGAAATCATCTTCGAAATCCGCGGCAGGGGTGCGTACTCGAAACTCAAATATGAATCAGGCGTACACCGCGTGCAGCGCGTCCCCGCCACTGAGGCGCAGGGACGCATCCACACTTCCACCGCGACCGTCGCCGTGCTTGCCGAAGTGGATGAAGTGGAGGTTGACATCCCCGAAAGCGACATCGAGATCGAAGTCTATCGTTCATCGGGCGCGGGCGGACAGAATGTGCAGAAGAACTCGACCGCCGTGCGCCTGTATCACAAACCGACGGGCATCGTTGTCACGTGCCAGGATGAACGCTCGCAATTGCAAAATAAAATGCGCGCCATGAGCATTTTGCGCGCGCGGCTTTACGAGATCGAGGAGGAGAAACGACGCTCCGCGATCGAATCCGACCGCCGCTCGCAAGTCGGAACAGGCGAACGCTCGGAAAAGATCCGCACGTACAATTACCCGCAGAACCGCGTCACCGATCACCGCATCGGGTTGTCCAATTACAACCTGCCCGCCGTGATGGATGGCGACATTGACGGGTTCATCGAGGAACTCTCCACACGCGACGAAGCGGAACGTCTCGCCGCGAGCGGTGTGGAAGAATAAAATTCAGGACTCGCGTTACGTGGACCAAACGGATTTTTCCGCGACCAAGATCAGATTCGATGGCATCCGTTAACTCCTTGTCCAGGAAACCATGTGGATAAAAACCTCGCTTCTTTCGGAAATCACGAATCGTCTCGCTCCGATCAGCGATACCCCCGCCCTTGACGCTTCCGTTTTACTCGCGCACGTCACGCACAAACCGCGCACCTGGGTGATGGCTCACCCCGAACTGACCCTCTCACAAAAACAACAAAAACAACTGGAGGAATCCCTCACTAGCCTTGAAGACGGCGAGCCGCTTCCATACATTCTCGGTCACTGGGAATTCTTCGGCTTGGATTTCGACATCACGCCCGATGTCCTCATCCCCAGACCTGAAACGGAACTGCTCGTCGAAAAGGCGATTGCATGGCTCCAAAAATCCGACGTTCGTCGAACGGTCGCAGATGTAGGAACGGGGTCCGGCGTGATCGCAATCTCGGTTGCCAAACATGTTCCAGACGCGCGCGTCCTTGCCACGGATCTTTCGCGTGATGCATTGGAGGTCGCCCGCGCAAACGCACGCAAACATGATGTGTCGCATCGTATTGACTTCGTGCAGTGCGACCTCCTGCCGCCGCATCCCGATCCCCTGCCAACCGCATCGCACTTCGACCTGATCTGCGCCAACCTGCCCTACATTCCAAGCAAAACCCTGCGCGCCCTTCCCATCTACGGCCGTGAGCCGACGCTTGCCCTCGACGGCGGAGCGGATGGTCTCGATCTTTTCCGTAAACTGATGAAGATCGCGCCCGAGTGGCTTGCCCCCAAGGGTTTGATATTGCTTGAAATCGAATCCACGCGTGGTGTGCAGGCGTTGAGCCTTGCCTGTGATATGTTCTCCGAGGCGGCAATCCGCCTGCATCGGGATCTAAGCGGACGCAACAGATTGTTGGAGATTGCCTTGTAATGGAAACGCAAATCATTTCGGCAAATTCTTCGAGTGCGATTCCTCGCGCGCTTGAAGTCCTGGGTTCGGGCGGGTTGGTCGCCTTCCCCACTGATACTGTTTACGGCGTCGGCTCGCTGGCATTCGACGGCAGAGCAATCGAGTCGATTTACATTGCGAAAGACCGCCCCATCGAAAAAGCGATTCCCATTCTACTTTGGGATGCAGATGATTTGGATAAAGTAGCGCTCGAGATCCCGGACAACGCCCGCAAACTCGCCGCCCGCTTCTGGCCCGGACCGTTGACTCTCCTCGTCCCTAAAAAACCGACACTCCCCGAAGCCGTCTCCGCCACCTCAAACGTCGGCGTCCGCGTTCCCGACCATGAAGTGGCGCGTGCCCTGCTCCGCGCCGCGGGACCGATGGCGGTCACCTCCGCCAATCTTTCAGGCGCGCCGAGTCCCTCCACAGCGGAGGAGGTTTTCGTTCAACTGAACGGACGCATCCCCTTGATCATTGACGGCGGCAGAACGCCCGGCGGAGTCCCATCCACAGTTGTGGATTGTGCCGGCGATGAGATAAAAATTTTGCGGGAAGGACCTCTAACGCTCGAGGATCTACTTTCCGCCCTTTAAACTCTTAGTTTACTTTCAGGTTTAGTTCAGGTTCGATTAAAGTGCCTGAATATAATGACAGTTGCATTCTCCTATACAAACCGCCTACGGCTCGGGCAAGCCAAAGGCGGTTTGGTTTTTAAGGGGGGCATGCTGGTTCATATGTTTCTGCGAGTATACTTGTGTACGTGTCCACTTCTCGACCTCTCGCACTCGTCACCGGCGCGGCGCACAGGCTTGGGAAAGCCTTCGCATTGACCCTCGCGCGCAATGGGTTCGACATCTTCCTTCATTACCATTCTGCGGAGGAGGAAGCGCGTCAGACTCAAGCCGAAATTGAATCGCTTTCGAAAGGCGTTACCCTCGCCCAAGCCGACCTCACCAACCCCAACGAAATCCAGTCTCTAGTCTCCAATCTCCAATCTCTGGACGTTCTCGTCAACTCCGCCGCCTTCATGCCGCATGGAAACGTCGACTCCCTCTCCCTCGAAAACTGGGACGCGGCTCTCGACCTTAACCTCCGCGCTCCATTCCTTCTCGCCCGAGAGTGCGCGCAGAAAATGACCGATGGCGGACTCATCGTCAACATCACGGATGTGGGCGCGCAAAAGGCGTGGAGCCGCTTTCCGTCGTACACCGTCAGCAAAGCCGCGTTGGAATCATTGACCAAAATCCTCGCCCGCGCCCTCGCGCCGAAGATACGCGTCAACGCCATCGCGCCAGGCTTCGTCCTGCAATCGGACATCGTCCCTGCCGAGGAGTGGAAAAGGCTCATCAAACGGATTCCGCTCAGACGTCCCGCGCGAACCGAGGAAGTCGCATTCGCCCTCGAATTTTTGCTGAAGAACGAGTATATTACGGGTCAAACCATCGTCGTTGATGGTGGATATTCGTTGATATAAACCATCGGTGGTTGAGTAGCCCCGTGTTCGTCGGGGCGTATCGAAACCACCAGGTTTATGGGTTATCTATTGTTTGAATCCAACTCGTTGGTTTCGATATGTCCCGCGAAG
>CAYQOF010000135.1:7069-8898 GCA_964419035.1 uncultured Anaerolinea sp.
GAGCATGCGGGACTACTCGACCAACGACGCAATATTGATGAGAGGTATTCATCATGTCCGAACTCACCGAACTCACCGAACTCGCAGAAAAACTAAAATCCGAGGGCGAAAAATTTGCCGCCGTCTTCTCCGAACTGTCCGACGACCAATGGCAGGCGGAGGTCTACACCGAAGGCGCAACGTGGACGATACGCAACGTGCTGTCTCATTTCGTCACCTCCGAGCGCGGATTGCAAAAACTCTTCGAGCGCATCCGACAAACAGGTGAAGGCTCATCGGAGGATTTTTCGATTGACCGATACAACGCCAGCATGCAGGAGCGCACAAAGGACTTGACGCCCGCTGAACTCCTGGAGCAATACAAAGCCATCCGCGCCGAATCCATCGCGTGGACTCTATCTTTATCCGAATCCGATTTGGAGATTCAGGGACGCCATCCCTTCCTCGGCATGACCACCCTCCGTGAAATGATAAAGATGCTCTACATCCACAACCAAATCCATTATCGCGATATGAAGAAGGTGTTGAAATAACCGTCATTGCGAGGGCAGTGCTCTTCTGCCCGAAGCAATCTCCATCCAATGGTGGGGATTGCTTCGTCGGGTCTTCGACCCTCCTCGCAATGACGGGAAAATGTTTGTCATGAACCTCTCCCCCTTCAAACTCGAACGCTACTTTGCCAAGTACGAATTCACCACCGAATTCCTCCTGTGCTCCTCCGATTGCGAAGCCATGCCCATCGCGGAGTTGCTTGCCCTTGAAGAAGGCTCAGCGGAAAAGTTTCAGGGCGTCTGGCTTGGATACACCGAATCGCAGGGGCATCCCGCTTTGCGAAAAGAAATATCGAAGGTTTACGAAACGATTCAGCCAGAAGAAATCCTCGTTCACACAGGCGCGCAGGAAGCCATCTTCCTCTTCATGCACGCGGCATTACAAAGCGGCAACCACGTCATCGTGCATACTCCGTGTTACCAGTCTCTGGCTGAGGTTGCAAAAAGCATCGGTTGTGACGTGAGTCCCTGGCGGGCGCGCGAGGAAAATAATTGGGCGTTGGATTTGGACGAACTCCGCCGCCTCACGCGGGCGAATACCAAAGCCATCATCCTCAACACGCCTCACAACCCAACGGGCTGGTTGATGCCGCGTGAAGAATACGAGACACTGCATCGCTTCGCGCAGGAAAATAACCTGCTCCTGTTTTCCGATGAAGTCTATCGTGAATCGGAGTATGACCCTGCCGCACGTCTTCCCGCCGCGTGCGATTACGGGGAACATGCCGTCTCGCTTGGTGTCACCTCGAAGACGTATGGATTGGCTGGTTTGCGCATCGGCTGGGTTGCCGCGAAGAATAAAAAGATTTATGACCAAATGACATCCCTCAAGGACTACACCACAATATGCAACTCCGCGCCGGGCGAATTCCTCGCCGAGGTCGCCATGCGGAATCGGGAAAAACTGGCGGAACGCAATCTTGGTATCATTAAGCACAATCTTGCCGTGATGGACGATTTCTTCGCCCGCCATTCCGATTTATTTTCCTGGGTTCGCCCAAAGGCAGGCTCAATGGCGTTTCCTCGCCTGCTCAAAGGGAACGTGGAAGACTTTTGCGATGAACTCGTGAAAAACGCGGGCGTTCTGCTCCTGCCTGGCTCCGTGTACGATGACCCCGACAACCACTTCCGCCTCGGGCTTGGACGCAAAAACCTCCCGCAAGCAGTCGAGAGATTGGAAGAGTACCTGACCGATTTCGCAATTCTCTAATCCTCCAATCCCTAATTACCCAATTGCCAATTCCCTCTCCCCAATCTCCAATCTCCAATCTCTAATTC
>CAYQOF010000136.1:0-5275 GCA_964419035.1 uncultured Anaerolinea sp.
AGGTATCAGCCTGCCCATGGATCGACTCCAAGGGAACTTCCCGACTGTTCCGGCGAAAATGATCCGCCGCCGCGTTGCGGGCGATGGTGAAGAGCCAGGTCGAGAACGCGCCCAGGTCGCGCCGGTAGCGCTTCCGTCCGCGCCAAGCTTTTTCGAAGACCATCGCCGTCAGGTCCTCGACCAGCGACTCGTCACCAACCCGATAGAGGAGGAAGTTGTAGACGCGCGGGAGATACTCCCGATACGCGGCTTCCCAGTCGGTCTCTTCCGCCAAGGTCCCGGCTCCCTTCATCACACGCGTTTGAGTGTTCATTCATTCCATTATACGGATGGGAGGGGAAAGTATCACATTGTTTTTCAAGTGAACATTCAACAGAATCTGCAAGGAGATTGCTTCCCGGAGGTCGCAATGACATGAAACAACAAAAACAAAAAGGCAACCCTTTCGGATCGCCTCGTTATTTTATAAGAAGAACTCCGGGCTGAAGCAAAGGTAATTCTCGAACTTCCCGAACGGCACATCGCTCATGAAGAGCGCGGAAAAGGCGTCCATACGATAATTCCGCCCGGTGAAATATCGGACCGCCTTCTCGTTGATCAAAGGCGCCACCGCGCCGAAGTCATTGCCCTTTTCCGCCGTCAGGCTTTCGGCGTGGGCGAGCACGGCAGGGAAGTCGTTCTCGTCCAGCACCGCGAACGGACCACTGTTCGAGCCGATGTACCCATAACCGACGACCTCCCCGCTTCGTTTGTAGACGAATCCCTCGCGCGTCGTGCCGATGAATTGATGGACAACCTCACGCGCATGACCGATGATCTTCCTGTCAATGCGGTTCAGGTCGGACATGTGGATGTTCAACAACATCGGTTCGACGACGAGATCGGTCTCCACCTCCACCCTTTCGGCTTTGCGGTGGAAGGTTTTGAGCAGGAAGCGCCCATACACACCGGCTTTCATGTAGCGGTGCAGAGCGCGTTCGTCCAGCGTGGCGATGATGGTGCGATAGCGCGCCTCCGTTTTGGGGAAGGCGCGGGACAACAATCCGCCTCCCACCCCAGCCGACTGCTGATCCGGCATAGCGAAGAACTCGGTCAACTCCTGATGCCCGTCGTGTTCCATCGAACGCGCGTAGGCGACGATCTCCCCGTCCTTTTCCGCCACCCAGAATTGGGAGGCGTTCTTCGCCAGGAACTCGAACAGGGACCTGCGTCTCTCCCAGATCGACTGCAGAACCTGCGGGTCATTCCCGCCCGTGACCGCCATGACATTCATGCGCTCGCTGTAATCCATGATGGACTTGATGAACACATGGAATACGGACTGCGAATCCGAGATCGTTCCCTTGCGATAGGTGATCGTCATGGCTGTTTATGGAGGGTTATCTCCGCCCGAACCACATGCGCGCCAGCAGGTTGTCCCTGCGGATGAACTGATGATACATCGCCGCGCCAAAGTGCAGGACGACGAGAACCAGCAGGATCCACGAAGTCAAGCCATGTCCCATCCGCACCGGGTATTGAAAGAAATCCTGTGGATAGGGCGATGCACCGCTGAATACATCCGGAAGCCCTGCCAACCGGAAGAGTCCCAATCCGCTGACCGCCATGCCGATCAGCGCCAGATAGAGCAGGAAGTGAATGGCTTTTGCGGCAAAATTCAGGAACGCGTTGCCTGCATCCGCGGGGGCGGGACGTTTCGTCGTAAAACGCAGGACCAAACGAATGACCAGCAGGACCGCGATGGCGCCACCAATGTACGCGTGAGTCTGCAACATGAAAACCTTTTGGGGGTCATCCGGCGAAACGCCGGGCAGGACGAATTTCCCCACGCCGAGCATCATCAGAACGAGCAATGCGATCAGCCAATGCAAAACAACGTGGAACGGGTGATAGCGTTTCGGGGTTTCTGTGGACATGAACTCCTCCTGCGGGATATGTGGAATGATGTTTCAATTTCTCGTTTGGACGACGCGGAGGCTGTTTCCTCTTACGTCCCGCAACGGCGCGCATGGCAAATATTGCACCGCCCCCCTTCCTCCTTCCGGAACGACCGTGAACGCCGTGCCACAGACAATGGAAGTGATCGGAGGGAGCATACTCTCTGTGAAATTAAAAATCAGGCCGCGGCTGTTCCAATTACCGTAAAGGTTTTGGTAAATGACATCGCCGTGGCGCCCCAACTCCTCAGGACGTTCAAGACCCTGTCACCAGATGCCGGGCAACAAACGATAACGCGTCCGCCGGGCATATTCGGCGTAACCGGGCAGTTCGGCTTGCAGAGTGCGGTCTTCCAGAGAGGTCCGCAAAACAAGGACCCCGATCAGTAGAATCGTGGGGATGAACGCCCAAACAGAATCCAACAGGATTGGAATGAACACATAGCCCAACAACCCGCCTGCATACCCGGGGTGGCGGACTATGCGATACGGTCCTGTCGTGACGACGCGATGACCGCGGTCCGTCTGAATGCGGACTGTGCCGGAAAAGAAGCGGTTCTCGATCAAAGCCCAGGAGGAAATGCCATATCCCAAAACGATCCCGACCAGCGCAACGATATTTGCGGTTGTTGAAAACGGATGCGACCAATTGTAGAATTTGTCCAGCCCGGCAACGACCAGGATCAGGATCGAGCCAATTCCCAGCAGCGGCGCAAGGAACTTGTCCCACGGTTTCGTGTCCCTCGCACCCATGAAGCGGGCGCGTTCAGCGAGCAGATCTGGGTGACGGCGGGCGGCAAGGACGCGGCTGACGATGAACGCCAAAATGCTTGCGATGGCATACGCCCACGCCTGCCACCACCCCCACTTCCCGGAGATGATCATTGGGAGGAACGGCGCGATAAGAACGACAGGAACCATCTGCAGGATGACGCGCAAGGTGAAGGTTTTCTTATCCATAATACATCCATAGCCATTATAATGATGAAGATATGGAGTTCAAGTGATGAAAACCATCCGCCGGACATTCGGTTTATTGCTGATCCTTTTTGCGTCGCTTTCGCTGGTTTCCCAGCCCGCCGGCGCGCAAAGCGGGCAGCCCCTGGCGCTGGTGTTGACCGCCGACGGTCCCATCATGCCGCCGATGCTGGAGTATATCAAACGCGGCATCCAGGCGGCGGACCGCCGCAACGCGGAGGTGGTCATCATCCAGCTCAACACGCCGGGCGGAAGTCTCGACACCATGTTGATCATCATCCAGGAGATACGCGCCTCCGAAGTGCCGGTGGTCGTCTACGTTGCGCCGAGGAATGCCATCGCCGGGAGCGCGGGCGCGATGATCACCATGGCGGGTCATGCCTCAGCCATGGCACCGGAAACGTCCATCGGCGCGGCCAGCCCGATCAGCGGTTCGGGGGAGGTTCTCGATCCGACTGCGGCGACCAAGGCAAAGGAGATCACCAAAGCCGCGATCCGTGAATTCGTGGAGCCGCGCGGCGCGGAGGCGCTCGCCCTTGCCGAAGCGATGATAGACGAAGCCAAAGCCGTGACCGCAAAAGAAGCGCTTCAGGCAAAACTGATTGACTTCGTCCCGGATAATGTTGACGACCTGCTCGAATCGCTCGATGGTTTCACCGTGCAGATGAGCGACGGACCCCGCACATTGAACACGGCGGACGCGCGCACCGAGCCGCTCAACATGCGTTTCATCGAGCAACTCCTGCTCCTGCTTACCAACCCGAACATTGCCTTCCTGCTGCTTGCCATCGGCGTGCAAGCCATCCTCATCGAGATCTCCAGTCCCGGCGGCTGGGTGGCGGGCTTCATCGGCGTGGTCTGTCTCACGCTGGCGATCTATGGCATTGGCGTGCTGCCGGTCAACTGGTTCGGCATCATCTTCCTGGTCCTTGCCTTCATTCTGTTCATCCTGGAAATCAACGCGCCCACGCACGGCGCGTTGACCACGGCCGGCGTCATCTCGTTCATCATCGGCGCGCTGGTTTTGTTCAATTCGCCCGGTACGCCCGAGTTCCAGCGCGTGTCCGTGCCGCTGGTTGTCAGCGTCGGGGTCTCCATCGGCTTGTTGTTCTTTGTCGTCCTCATGTTCGCGATACGCGCACTGCACGCGCCGATCGCTTCCGGGGCTGAGTCCTTTGCCGGTAAAGTGGGAACAGCCCGAACCGTCGTGGATCGAAGCGGGGGGCAGGTCCAGTTGGGATCGGAACTGTGGAGCGCGGAGGCAGTCGAAGACTCCGGGAAGATCCGTAAGGGCAACAAAGTGGAGGTCGTCGAGATCAAGGGCTTGCGATTGAAAGTCAGGAAGAAGAAATAATTCCGTCATTGCGAGCGAAGCGAAGCAATCTCCTACTCGACTTGGAGATTGCTTCGTCGTGACGGTTCACGCGAGGATTTATGCCTGCCACGCCTACGAGAGACCGAATCATCCCCGAAACCAACGTCCGTCCGCTGCGCCGCCCCGAGTGGATCAAGGTGCGCGCGCCCTCGGGCGAGACCTACGAATGGCTCCACGGACTGATGCGCAAAAAGGAACTGCACACGGTCTGCGAGGAAGCCATGTGCCCAAACCTCGGCGAATGCTGGGGGAGCGGCACCGCGACCTTTTTGATGCTCGGCGACGTGTGCACGCGCACGTGCGGATTCTGCGACATCAAACACGGCAAGCCCGCGCTCATGGATTGGGGCGAAGCCGAGCGCGTGGCGCAAGCCGTCAAAGCCATGGAGTTGAAGCACGCGGTCATTACATCGGTAAATCGGGACGAGAGGCGCGATGGTGGAGCGCCGATATTCGCAATGGTAATCAGGAGGATTAGAGAATTGCTGCCGGGGTGTTCGATTGAAGTGCTGATCCCCGATTTCAAAGGCTCGCTCGAAGCATTGAAGATCGTGATGGATGCGCGGCCCGAAATCCTGAACCACAACGTGGAGACCGTGCCGCGATTGTTCAAGCAAGTCCAACCGCAGGACAATTACGATTGGGCGGCGGCGACTCTCTCGAACGCCAAGAAACTCGACCCCGACGTGCTGACCAAGTCCGGCATCATGGTGGGCCTCGGCGAAGAGATGGACGAGATCAAAGCCGTGATGCGCGACCAGCGCAGTTGGGGCGTGGACATCCTCACCATCGGCCAGTATTTGCAGCCGAGCAAGAAGCACATGCCCATCTCACGCTACTACACAATGGAAGAGTTCGCTGAACTGCGTGAGTACGGTTATTCGATTGGCTTCAAATGGGTGGAGTCGAATCCGCTGGTAAGGTCGTCGTATCACGCCGCGGAGCAGGTCCGTACGTTGAGCGTGGTGCATCGGAAGTTGTATGG
>CAYQOF010000136.1:5375-8794 GCA_964419035.1 uncultured Anaerolinea sp.
AGGGTGCGTCGCACCTTCACGACCAGGATTAAATCCAGTCGCGTAGTGCGACGCACTGCACTCCCCCTATCATTTTGTTTCTCCTGCTCGTCAAAAATAGAAAGGAGAACAACATGGATCAAAAAGCGGCAACTACCAGAAAAACCTTCAGCAGGGAGACATCGGTTCACGCCTCCATTGCGGCTGATCCCGCCATCGTGTGGGCGCTCCTCACCCACGCGGCGGACTACCCGCGCTGGAACTCGACCGTGACTTCCATCAAAGGTGAGATCAAATTGGGCGAGACGATTGAATTGAAATCGTATCTCGACGCCAAGCGGGTGTTCAAGTTGAAGATCAAAGAGTTCGCGCCCGAGAAGAGACTCGTGTGGGGCGACGCGATGGGAAGCCGCGTCTACAGTCTCGAGAAATCGGGGGGGGCGGCACGTTATTTTCGATGACCGAGCGAATCGGCGGTCCGCTGTTTCCGCTGTTCGCGGGAATGATCCCATCCTTCGACGAATCCTTCGACAAGTTCGCCTCCGACCTGAAGAAGGAAGCAGAGACAATCCAACGTTCGAAACAATAACAAAAAGGAGAAAACAGTCATGGAAAAGAGAGCCAAGGACAACCCGTGGAAATTGAAAACCCCGCCGCTCACCTCGGACTATACCATGCACGTGGACACAAAAGACGGCAGGGAGATCCTCGTCTGCACCGTCGGCTCGACCGTGTTGCATTACGAACAACTCCCGCCAAGTGAAAATTGGCGGGAGTTATGGATCAACGATGAGGCTGTCTTATGCCGCGACTCTTTCAACGGTCTCTGATGGAGAGCGGCGCGCCATCCAGAAGGCAAAGGCGAAACCGGTCATCAGCATCCAGATGGCGTACAGGCCGGGGACAACAGCCATTTCATTGTTGTTCAGGATGGTCAGCGCAACCGTGATCGCAACGGTGGAATTCTGTAATCCCATTTCGATGGAAATGGTCGTGGATTGCACCCGGTTGATGCCAGCCAGTCTGGCGACGTAATATCCGATGAACAGCGCGGCGAGGTTCAGGAGGATGAACGCCGGCGCAAAGCGCGGACCATCCCGGACGATGGTGTCCCAGTTCTGGATGACAAGCGCGAGAATGACCAGGAAGAGGAACAGTGTGGCGAAGATGCGCGTAAAGCGTTTGCTGTTCTCGGCGAATTGGGTCTTCCAGTTGCGGATTCCCATGCCGATCAGGACGGGGACGATGGTCAACGCGGCGACCTGGATCATCGTGTCTGCCACGGGGAAGTTGATATCCAGCGCGCCGCTCCCATACGTCGAGTAGGCAATGCTCAAGAGGAACGGGATGGTCAGCCAGGCAAGCATGTTCGAGATGGCGGTCAGGGTGACGGAAAGGGCGCGGTCGCCGTCCGCGGCGTGGACGATGAGGTTCGATGTCGCGCCGCCGGGCGAAGCCGCCAAAAGTATTACGCTGATGGCGTAGATCGGCGCAAGGGAGAAGATTTCCGCGACGGCAAATCCAAGCACGGGAAGCAGGACCAGTTGGCAGAGGAGTCCGACCGACACCTGCCTGGGCTGGGTGAACACGCGCTTGAAATCTGCGACGGTGAGCGTCATGCCCAGCGTCACCATGATCACGATGATCGCCAATGGGAGGACGATATTCGAAAGTACGCTCTCTTGCATGGTTGGTCTCCTGTAATTATGAGATTTTGGGGAATGACTTGCCGACCCCGTCACAGAATGAAACCCAAAAAGGGAGATAAAGTGTCGAAATTCCCGCCTCGAACCTTGATGCCGGTCAGTGGATGGTGCCACCCGTCACGTTTCTCACCGCGCTGCACCTTTCGCAATCGGTCCGCTGACAGAGCAATGCCAGCGGGTCTTTTTTGATCATTTCCCCCACTGCCTCGAATAATCTTTTCAATGAGATTGCCCGAACGAATCCTTCGCCAATGGGCACGCGGCGGGTATCGGGTTTGATGTACTCTTCGATGGCGTTGAATCCCGATGAATCCCCGGGGTAATTCGAACATTGCGCCACGCGATCCCCGAGCAATGCCCAGCGGACGAATTGCTTCCTGCCCGCGAGTTTCTCCGCGTAATGGATGCCGGTGTTGACGGTGTGATCCACGTTGATAAGAACGACCCAGCCGCCCGCCTCCGCGAGCGCGCCGATGGGTGCGAGAGGCTCATAGAGCGTTTGTGTGTCGAGGAATTCGTCTGCGTTAATTCCCGCAAACGAGAGGATGGGATGCGATGTCCTTTTGGCGGAGGTGTGGCTGCGCAGCGTTTCGGGTAACATGCCCATCATCGGGTCGGCGCGCATGGCTGGTTTGAAAGGCTCCGCCATTTTGTTGAGGTCGGTTTCGCTTCCGTATTTGATGCCATTGTTCGGGGGACCGACCTCGGGCGTGACCATGGTCTTGTAGGTAAACGCGGGCATCATCACGCTTTTGAACGAAGCCAGCATTGTGCGCAGGACGAGGTTCGCCCCACCCTGGAAGTGTCCAAACCGTTTCAGCGACGCGTGTGCAATGACCGGTTTGTCGGCGAGACCGAGTTCCTCGAACGCGGCTTTGAATTCGATGTAACCCGGCATTTTATTTCCCGGTCCAGTCTGGTTTGCGTTTTTCGACGAATGCCGCCATGCCCTCCTTCTGGTCTTGGGTGGCGAATAAATCGTAAAATTCCCGCTTCTCCTCGGCGAGACCGTCGGTGAGGCTCCGCTCGTAAGCCTGGTTGATCATCTTCTTGGCGGCGCGGACAGCCAGCGGGGCGCGCGAGGCGATCTCCTCCGCGAGTTTGAGCGCCTCGTTCAGGTAATCGCTCACGGGGACGACGCGGTTGACCATCCCGAATTGATACGCCTCCTGCGCGGTCAGGCGGCGGTCGTTGAGGATCATTTCCATGGCGAGGGCTTTGCCGACCGCGCGTGTGAGTCGCTGTGTGCCGCCCGCGCCGGGGATGACGCCGATGGTGATCTCCGGCTGACCAAACTTGGCTGAGTTCGAGGCGACGATCATATCGCACGACAGGGCGATCTCGCATCCGCCTCCCAACGCCCAGCCTGATACCGCGGCGATAACCGGTTTCCGGATCGAGCGGATCCTGCCAAAGACCGCGATACGGTCTTCACCCTTCATTTGTTCCACCGTTTTGTCCGCCATCTCCTTGATGTCCGCGCCTGCGGCAAAGGCTTTTTCGTTCCCCGTGACGACCATCGCACCGACGTCGTCGTCCCGGTCGAAGGCTTCGAGCGCGTCCATGAGTTCGCGCATGAGTTGGTTGTTGAGCGCGTTCATGGCTTGCGGACGGTTGAGCGTGATAAGCCCGACCCTGCCGCGCCTTTCGACGAGAATGGAAGTATAGGTCATGTCGCCTCCAATGGATGATCGAATTATACGTGAGAACCGCCGATGCAACTTCCAATCCTAG